>CAYSNS010000204.1:0-3291 GCA_964432395.1 uncultured Aquifex sp.
CCAACATGGACGAGTTTGCCATGGGTTCTTCCACAGAGCACTCCGCTTTCTTTCCTACAAGGAACCCGTGGGACCAGGAGAGGGTTCCCGGTGGTTCATCGGGAGGTTCCTCTGCAACGGTCAGTGTCCTGTCCGCTCCCCTGTCGCTCGGTTCAGACACCGGCGGTTCTATAAGACAACCTGCCAGCTTCTGCGGTGTAATAGGCATAAAACCTACCTATGGGAGGGTATCAAGGTTCGGTCTTGTAGCCTTCGCTTCTTCCCTTGACCAGATAGGTGCCTTTGGTAGAAGGGCGGAAGATGTAGCTCTCATTCTTGAGGTCATAAGCGGGCATGATGAGAGGGATTCAACCTCTTCCCGGGAGCCTGTTCCCCAATACACTCGGGAGATAAAAAAGGATATAAAGGGTCTCAGGGTAGGCCTTCCCAAGGAGTTCTTTGAGTTTGACCTCCAGAAGGAGGTAAAAGAACACTTCTACAACTTTGTTAAAGAGATAGAAAAGCTCGGATGTGAGGTTGAAGAGGTGTCTCTTCCTCATGTTAAGTATGCAATTCCCGCCTACTACATAGTTGCTCCCTCCGAGGCGTCCTCTAATCTTGCAAGATACGACGGTGTAAAGTATGGCTATAGAGCCAGAGACTTTAACAGCCTCATGGAAATGTATTGCAGGACAAGGGATGAAGGGTTTGGAGCGGAGGTCAAAAGGAGGATAATGCTGGGGACCTTTGCCCTCTCCGCAGGTTATTACGATGCTTACTATCTTAAGGCTCAGAAGGTAAGGAAGCTCATATACATGGACTTTATGGAAGCGTTCAAGAAGGTAGACGTTATAGCCAGCCCTACCACTCCTACGTTACCTTTCAAGCTGGGAGAGAGGCTCAAGAACCCTATTGAAATGTACCTTTCGGACGTTCTCACCGTTCCGGTAAACCTCACGGGGTTGCCCGGCATATCGATACCCATAGGATGGTCCCAGAATCTACCGATAGGAGGACAGCTGATAGGAAAGCTGTGGGATGAATCTACTCTTCTTAGGATAGCTTACGCTTGGGAGAGTATCTTTAAACACTACGAGAAAGTTCCCCTGGTATGAGGATTCTTTCGCTTGATACTTCCTTCTCCTCCTTTAACTTCTCAATAATAGAAGATGGTAGGGTTCGCCTACTGCACTACCTTGATAGCTCCAGGAAAACTCTCGAAAACCTACCCGGGCTGTTGTCAGACATAGGTATAAGGGTTGGGGACTTTGATGCCTTCGCTGTCTCGGTAGGTGTGGGTTACCTCACATCGGTGCGCATAGGTGTCACCTTTATGAAAACAACCGCCTACCTGCTCAGGAGGCCCATAGTCTCTTACGAGAACCTGTTTATACTTTCAAGGTATACACCCTTGAAGGTGAGAAAAGTTCCCTTCTTGCGAGTGAGCACAAACACCTTTTACAGGGTGGAAGAAGAAACACTATCGGAAATAAAGCTTCACCAAGGTGAGAGGATTGAAGGCGTGGGAGTATCCTTGGAAGTCTTCAGGGAATTTTCTCCGACCGAGGAAAGCTTCCTTTACCCACTGTTTCCCTTCTCCTCCTACGGAGGTTTATATGCCTACCGTTTTCTAAAAGAACACCCTCGCGGTGAGGACCCGTTCAGGATAGAACCCGTTTATGTAAAGCCTCCCCTTTAGTGTAGTCTTGCGTCTATCTTTTGCCTTTGCTGTAGAGCGTTTTTGTCACCGAATCTATAGTTATTCCCTGTAAAGGGAGAAAAACTCACGGTTCTTAATATACAGGATGTTCGCACCAAGCTCTCTAAGGAAGTCTATGAACTCTTTATATCTCCATATTCTGTTATCACACAGAACTATGGTTCCTTTGTCTCCCTTTTGCCTTACGAGCCTGCCTACACCCTGTCTAAACTTTACGAAGGCTTTCCTTCTCTGATACTCAAAGGGGTCCTCGCCCATACTTTTCATATACCTTATTCGGTGGTAAGCTACCGGCTCAGAAGGGTTTTCAAAAGGAAGCTTGGACATAAGTATCCCCTTATCACCTTTTATGTCAATTCCGGTCCAGAGGCTATCAAGTCCTATGAGTACCTTCAATTTACCGTTACGCATGGCCTCAATGAGGTTGCTCAGACTTCCTTCCCCTTGTTTGACCACTCCCTCTTCGGAAGGAAAGAACGTGAAATGAAGCTTATTGGTAAGCAGAATGAGAAGTTTATCGTGTGTAAGCCGTAGTTCCTCGTAAGATATCTTCAGGCACTCTTCCCAGTCTTCTCTCTTGGGATTGGTGTTACGAATTATAAAGTTGACATACCTATAGTCAAAGTTCTTCCTCAGTTTGTGAAAATCGCCTTCTATACCAACTGTAAGTTTTATATCCTCAGGGTCTACTGTGGCAGAAGTCAGGACAACCCCTTTATAATCCTCAACAAGTATAACTTCTCTCGGAAAAATAGGGAACACCTCCATTCTGTAGTTGAAGGTCTGCATCTTTCTGCTCCACTTTCGTGAGAGCTTGTAGCCAAGCTCGGGGCTTTCTTCCCTGCACAGGCGGATAAACCTGCTGAGCTTACCAAGTTTACGATAGGCAAGTTCCAGTCTTTTGAGTTTTTCTATAAACCTTCTTTCTTCCTCATCAGGCTCTTCGTAACCGCCCTTGGTTTTGTTGACTACTTCCCGAGAAAGGAACATAGAGTGACTAAGATAACTTTTGAGCTTATAGCTGACCATAAGGCGACTTTCCAAGAAGTCACTTAACTCCGTTTCCAGCCTGAGCGCTGTCTCCCTGTAGAGCGCTTTCAAGGGCTGAACGACGGTTGTCTCAAAGCTATCCATGTAAGGAGCAAGGCTATCTATTGCTACTTCATCTTCATCTTCACCGAACAGCCCTGAGAAGTTTTTCACAAAGAACTCGTCAACAGCAATATCTATGTTCTTTTCAATAAACTTCCCAAGTATTCCTATAAATTCCCTTAACCAGTAGAGGGATATTCCGAAAGTGCTTGCAAGCGTCAGGTATCGGTCAAGCTCGTGAGCTTCGTCTATTACAAGTATCTTCTCTGTTGTATCTTCAAACTCTCTTAGGGCAAGAAGAGCATGATTTACTACGAGAATCTGCGCTGTGTTCTCTCCACTCTTCACTTTCTCCCAGTAATAACAAACTTTTCTGTAGGGACATACTTCCCTGTAAGCCTTCGTGCAGTAATCCTCATCAACGTTTATCTTACTCGCTACCTCTGTGCTTACCGAGGACAGGGTAAGGTCCCCGTCCCACTCCGTTTCCATAAGCTCCG
>CAYSNS010000205.1:0-3263 GCA_964432395.1 uncultured Aquifex sp.
TTCACGATATAGCACAGGAGATAATAGTTGTTGACTCTCACTCCACCGACAGAACCCGTGAGATAGCAAAGGCTTACGGAGCCAAGGTGTTTGTTGAGGACTGGAAGGGGCATGTTAAACAGAAGAATTCAGCTTTAGAGAAGTGTACTCAAGAGTGGATACTTGCCTTGGATGCGGATGAGGTGGTTTCTGAGGAGCTAAAAGAGTCTATAGTCAGTGCTATAAGATACCCACAGGCGGAAGGTTACTATTTAAATAGGAAGACTTATTATATGGGCAAGTTCCTTGAACACACTTGGCAACCAGAATGGAGATTAAGGCTTGTGCGGAAAAGTGCATGTCCTACATGGACTGGTCAGGACCCTCATGATAAGTTAGTCATAAAAGGGAGGACTGCTAAGCTAGAAGGATTCTTATACCATTACTCTTTTAAAGACTTAAAGGACCATATATTTAAGTCTATAGCTTATGCTCAGAGGTCTGCGGAAGTAAAATTCATAGCGGGAGAGAAAGCAAGTTTACTTAATTTAATCTTAAATCCTGTGTGGGCCTTTATAAAGATTTTCCTACTCAAAAAGGGATTCCTTGACGGTATGAGGGGGTTAATAGCATCTGCTGTATCTTCATTTTATGTATTTGCCAAATATGCCTTCCTGTACGAGAAACAATTAAAGCCAAAGCTATAATTAATGAAGGAATCTCAAATGTGGCCCTACAGCCATCTATACAAACTCCAATAGCCAATCAATATGTAAGGGGATAGTTCTTCTGTGAAAAGTGTAATAGAGCTTTTTCACTTTTATTAAGTGGTGCAAAACTGATAGTACCTAACAGGTAGTAGTTTACTCGTAAGGGACTTCCTTACCCACAAGAAGTTTTTTCTCCTTTATATCTCTATGGATACTCATAAGTAAGCCTATAATGAAGCTGAAAGTAAGGATAGAGCTACCGCCCAGGCTTACAAAAGGAAGGGGGATACCCACCACAGGAAAAAGGCCCAGCGTCATGAGTATGTTTACGCTGTATTGAAACATAAACAAGGTGAAGGCACCTACCACGAAGAACATCTCTGTGCGGGTAATTACCCTTAAGGAGTAAGAGAGTAATCTCAGTAGGAGCAGGAGTATTAAGGAAACCAGCGTAAAGGTCCCCAAAAATCCCAGCTCTTCACCTATAAGGGAAAAGATAAAGTCGTTGTGAACTTCCGGCAGGAACATAAGTTGTGCCTGAGTTCCCTTTAAGAAGCCTTTGCCAGTAATACCACCGGAACCTATAGCTATCACAGACTGTATTAGCTGGTATCCGCTTCCCAGGTGGTCGCTGTAAGGGTCTATTACCGCGAGTATTCTTTTCTTTTGGTAGTCTTTGAGAAAGTGCCACAGCAGGGGAGCACATAGGATAAACGTGAGCCCTGCAAAGACATAGTGTTTTAACTTTATACCCTTGAGGGTGAGCATAGCTATAAGGGGAACGAAATAGGTAACCGCCGTTCCCAGGTCAGGTTGCTTGATTGTTATAAGTGCTGGTATAGCGTAAGCCACCGCAAGCAGGAAGAGCTTTCTATCTCTGAGACTGTTTATGTAAGGAAGAACGTAAGCTGTAAGTAGCAAGAGAGAAAGCTTCATAAACTCCGAAGGTTGAATGTTTATAAAGCCCAAACTCAACCATCTTTTTGCTCCGTAAACCTCCTTTCCCATTAAAAGAACAAGAACGAGCAAGAAAAGGTTAAATAGATACACGTATAGGGAAAGGTCAAGTATGTTCCTGAACTTTTCCCTCGCTACAGCGAGGATGATAAGCCACCCTATCAGGAGGGATAATATGTGTTTCTTAAAGAGCGATAATTGGCCTTCCCCAACAGAGGCACTGTATACAGCAAAGTCACCCAAGATTTGAATAGACAGAACTAAGAGTAGAAGAATCCAGTCAAGACCCTTCGGTGCCTCCAGAAATCGCATTTACAACTCTTATCTTATCATTCTCTTCCACGTAGTCTTCCTCTGATATAACCTCGTCGTTCTTTATTACGAGAGAGGAGAGAGGGGAAAGCCCCAGCTTCTTCAAAAGCTCCTTAGCCTTCAGCCTTTTCTCGGGAAGCTCTATCTCCTTACCTCTGTACAGGACCTTTATGGGCATTTGCTCGTATCAGATTCTACCGCATCTATCGCGTCCAGAAAAGCCTCAAAGGGGCCCATGTTTCTCATGGCTACCATCTTCGGGCCCTTGAACTTAAGCCTTCCAAACATCATAGCCTTCATAGGACCGTATTCTTTCCTGCCCATCTCAAGCCACCTTTTGGTATCCGCATACATGAGGAAATCGTTCTTGGTTCTTTCATCCTTCTTCGGGCCTCCATAAACGCACACAGCCTTTCCGTTTTCGTTCTTTATGGTGAGCTGAACCATTTTGTCCTTACCACAGTCCTTTCTGTAGAGAAAGAGCTTTCTCTCAGAAACCTCATTCCATGCATCGTTCTGGCCCAGCTCATTCACAAGTGTGGGTGTATTGTTCCACACATCACAGAATGCCTTAGCCCACTCAGAGTCCATAAATACAGGCTGGGCAACCGCGGTTCCTCCCACGAGAATTAGGCCTAACATGAACTTTCTCATTTTTACGACCTCCCTTCTGGGTCAATTTTCAAAATATTAAAGCCTCATTGTGGCAAACGCTTAGATAAGACTTTTTAATGCTCTGAAAAGGTTTAAAAATATACTAATAATCTAATCTTGGTCCAATATGACCTGTCCATCGAGCGTATAGAAGGGAACCTCGTAAGAGGAGTAGTAGTATGGAGTGTAAGCTACGAACTCTCCAGCGCACGTGTCTACTCCCTTGAAAGCAGGTAATATGTTCATCTTCCGACGCAGTGCCCTTATATCTTCTTCCTCTTGACCCCTGAGCATGGCTATCTCCCTGTCCGAATAACCCATCTCCTTGGCTTCTCTCAGGAGCTCCTCATCGAGCTTTAAATTTTTCAGCTTATCTTCCAGGAGCACTATCTCTTCAATGTTGAATAGAAACCATCTATCTATCTTCGTAAGCTCATGAACCTCATCTACCGAGTATCCCCTGCGGAAGGCTTCCGCTATGAACCAGAGCCTGTCCTGGTTGGGCATCCTGAGAAACTTCCTAAGTTGGTCTTCTTCAACGTTCATTTTGGGAAATGCAAGCCCGTCCCTGTCCAGCTCCAGACTCCTTACAGATTTCAAAAAAGCCTCCTGAAAGATTCTACCTATTACCATAACGTCTCCGACGGACTT
>CAYSNS010000206.1:0-3260 GCA_964432395.1 uncultured Aquifex sp.
GGACGAGGAAGAAGCTCTTAAAAGCTTGGAACTTTTTGAAGAGCTGGTTAAGGAGATGGATGAGGAGGAGCTTTATGAGAGCTTCGGGGAATTCAATAGATTTGAGGAAGGAGTTTCGGGACTCGGTAAAGATAAAGAGCTTAGTTAAAGCTATAGAGAGGGAAGTTCGGGAGCTTAACACACCCCTTCACATAATGGAGTTCTGCGGAGGACACACCCATTCAATAATGAAGTTCGGAATAGACAGACTCTTAGAAGGCATGGTTAGGTTCGTTCATGGACCTGGATGTCCCGTCTGCGTGATGCCCATGAACAGGATAGACCTTGCCTTAGAGATTGCCTCTTTGCGAAACACTATCCTCTGCTCCTACGGTGACCTGCTCAGAGTTCCCGGCTCGCGCAGGAAGAGCCTTTTGAGCTTGCGTGCGGAGGGTGCGGATGTGAGGATGGTTTACTCGTGTCTCGATACCCTCAAGATTGCTAAAGACAATCCCGATAAGGAAGTGGTGTTTTTCGCCATAGGCTTTGAGACCACAACACCTCAGACAGCAGTTCTTATAAAGAAAGCTAAGGAAATGGGCCTAAAGAACCTGTCCGTTGTCTGCAACCACGTTATAACACCCGCAGCCATACAGCACATACTCAACGCTCCCGAGATAAGGGAGATAGGAAAGGTAAGGATAGACGCCTTTATAGGTCCGGGCCATGTGAGCGTGATAATAGGGACGAGACCCTATCACTACTTTGCGGAGGAGTTCCAGAAACCTGTCGTGATATCTGGCTTTGAGCCGGTGGATGTTCTCCAGTCGGTCCTCATGATAGTGAAACAGCTAAAAGAGGGAAGAGCCTGCGTAGAAAATCAGTATGGGAGGTTTGTCTCCTACGAGGGTAACATAAAGGCTCAAAAGCTTGTTGCACAGGTGTTTGAGCTGAGAAAGAGCTTTGAGTGGAGAGGTTTGGGCCCCATACCTTACAGCGCCCTTAAGATAAACTCCCGCTACAGGGAGTTCGATGCGGAGGAAAGATTTCCGGTAAGCTTACCCACTCCCAAGGAGCATCCTGCATGCATATGCGGTAAGGTGATAAGGGGTGTAGCTCTCCCTACCGACTGCAAGCTCTTTGGGACTGTATGCACACCTTCCAATCCCCTCGGCTCCTGTATGGTTTCATCGGAAGGTGCCTGCGCTGCATACTTCAAATACAGGAGAGAGCTTGTCCACGCTTAGAAAAGACTACCCTGCTTCTTTTGTACCTTGAGCTCGTCAATGTTTACGTAGTCCTTTATCATATCTAAGAACTCTTCTTCGCTCAGAGTGGGTATGCTCAACTGCTTGGCCCTGCTGAGCTTAGTTCTCCCTGGCTCTTCTCCAACGACGAGGTAGGTTGTCTTTGAAGTGACCGTGTTGGCGAACACTCCGCCCAAACTCTCTACTATCTCTCCCGCACGCTCTCGTGAACAGCATCGTAGCGTTCCTGTAAATACAAAGACCTTACCCCGCAGGGGTCCTTCCTTCTCGAGCTTTGTCTTCCTGAGTTTCACACCCGCTTTATCCAGCTTCTCTATTACCCTCAGATTTTCCTCCCTTGAGAAGAACTCCTTTATGCTCCTTGCAACTATCTCCCCTATGCCCTCAATCTTCTCAAGGTCTTCCACAGGCATGTCCCTCAGGTCCCATATACTGTCTACAACCTGAGACAGCTTCTTAGCGGTTGTGAGACCCACATATCTTATACCCAGGCCGTAAAGAACCCTGTCCAGTCCCCTGTTCTTTGATTCCTGAATTGCGTTGTAGAGGTTCAGGGCGGACTTTTCCGCAAAACCGGGGAGTTTGGCCAGGTCTGTAACTTTCAGGTAGTATAGGTCCCCCACGTCCTTAACCAGTTCCTTCCTGTAAAGGGCTTTTGCGGTTGCCTCCCCGAGCCCTCTTATGTCCATGGCCTCCCTGCTTCCCCAGTGCTTGAGCCTGAGAACTACCTGAGCGGGGCAGGCTATGTTTATACACCTCCATGCGGACTCACCCGGAAGCTTTACCAGTTTCGAGCCACAGGAAGGGCAGTTTTGCGGGAAAACTATGGGTTTCTCGTCCCCGTCTCTTGCCTCCTTTATCACCTCCACCACGTAAGGTATGACGTCACCCGCCCTCTCTACGAGGACCATGTCTCCTATGCGTATGTCCTTCTCCCTTATAAAGTCCTCGTTAAATAGAGATACGGAAGAGACAACAACCCCTCCTATCTCCACCGGCTCAAGCTTCCCTACTGGTGTTATGGTGCCTACCCTTCCCACCTGAAACACCACGCTTACGAGCCTGGTTGTAGCCTGTTTGGGTTTGAACTTGAAGGCTATGGC
Organism: uncultured Aquifex sp.; assembly: GCA_964432395.1. GTDB lineage: Bacteria > Aquificota > Aquificia > Aquificales > Aquificaceae > Hydrogenivirga. The sequence continues at coordinate 2,351 of CAYSNS010000206.1, forward strand.
CCACCTGGGGTGATGGGAGGTAAAGCCAAGAACCTCGTAGTATTCCTTCCTGTTTACTTTCACAACCATACCGTCTATCTCGTAAGGATAGTGCTCCCGTTTCTGTTCCCACTCTTTGCAGTAGGCTATCACCTCTTCTATGCCCCTGCAGACCTTCATGTCAGGGAAGGGAGTTTTAAACCCCAGGAGGTGGAGCATCTCAATAGCTTCGTAGTGGGTAGGGGGGTGTTTAGATTCGGGCTCAACGTAGGAAACCTGATACACAACCGCCTCAAGCTTTCTCTTGGCAACCTCTGCGGGGTTCTGAAGCCTTATAGAGCCTGCGGAAGCGTTCCTGGGATTGGCAAAGGGTGGCAAGCCCTCCTCCAGTCTTTCCCTGTTCATCCTTTTGAACTCTTCCTTGTTGATTAGAACTTCTCCCCTTATTTCTATGAGCTTTATCCCGAACTTAGAGAACTCCGCACGCAGGGGTATGGTTCTAACCGTTCTCAGGTTGTTGGTTATATCCTCTCCTGTCTCTCCGTCTCCCCTGGTGGCTCCCCTGACAAAAAGGTCATCCCTGTAGACTAAGGCTATACCCGCCCCGTCGTATTTGGGCTCAACGCTGTATTCCACTTTCTCAAGTCCCGTAAGCTCCCGCACCCTGCGGTCAAAATCCCTCAGCTCCTCTTCGGTATAGGCGTTGTCCAGAGAGAGCATAGGTGTATAGTGCCTAACGGTGGGAAAGGCACCGCTTATCTCACTTGCGACTCTTTGAGTAGGAGAGTCTGGAGTTATAAGCTCCGGGAACCTGCGCTCCAGGTCCCTAAATGCTCTAAAGAGCCTGTCGTATTCGTAGTCCGATATAACCGGAGATGCCTGAACGTAGTATTTGTAATCGTGGTAGGCTATGACTTCTCTCAGCTTCTTG
>CAYSNS010000207.1:0-1809 GCA_964432395.1 uncultured Aquifex sp.
CCTACGACATAGTTCTCTACGAGCTTGGAGACGAGATAGAACGCTTCAAGGATATAGAGACTGCCTTCAGAGAAGGTTACAAGATAGCTTACAGAGAGGCTTCGAGAAGAGGTGCTAAGAGGATACTCCCCGCCATAGGATATGGAAACCCGCCGGTAGAGATAGTTGAGAAATTCTTTCCCGTTAAACCCGAATTTGAGCAATTTCCAAAAGACATAGATAAGTTCCTGGACAGAGTGGTCAGAGAAACACCTAAAGAACTCAGCAAGAGAGGATTTGAGGATGACAAGAGCAACCTCTGAAGCTCTGGAATCTCTCACCCCAAAGAGGATTGTCCAAGAGCTTGACAAGTTCGTGGTAGGGCAGGAGGAAGCCAAGAGAGCGGTTGCGATAGCTCTCAGGAACCGATGGAGGAGGCAAAAACTTCCCGAATACATAAGGGATGAGGTGTCTCCCAAGAACATACTCATGATAGGCCCAACCGGTGTGGGCAAGACAGAGATAGCCAGAAGGCTTGCAAGTCTCATAAAGGCCCCTTTCGTGAAGGTGGAAGCTACCAAGTATACCGAGGTAGGTTATGTGGGCAGAGATGTGGAGTCCATGGTGCGGGAGCTGGTAGAGGTATCCTACCAGATGGTCAAAAGGGAAAGGATGGAAAGGGTCCGCGAGAGGGCAAGAAGGCTTGCGGAAGAGAGGGTCCTGGACTATTTAGTTCCCCAACAGTTTACGAGCTTCGGCATAAGGGAGTCTCGGGATACCGGCAAGAGGGAAGAGCTAAGGGAAAAGCTCAGAAGGGGGGAGCTGGACGATAGGACTGTGGAGATAGATGTAAAGGAAAAGGTGGTTCCCATGGTAGGGATAGCAGGCCCTCCGGGACTTGAAGAGCTTGAAAACCAACTTAGGGAGATGTTTTCTAATCTCATGCCTTCAAAGAAACGCAGGAAGCTAAAAGTAAAAGAAGCCCTCAACCTGCTTGAGCAGGAAGAAGCGGAAAAACTTATAGACATGGAAGAGGTTGCAAGAGAAGCTATTTTCAGGGCGGAGAACTTCGGAATAATCTTCATAGATGAGATAGATAAGGTGGCTGTGAAAACCGCCGGTGTGGGTGCGGGTGTGTCAAGGGAAGGAGTTCAGAGGGACCTACTTCCTATACTTGAGGGAACATCGGTAAGCACCCGATACGGGACGGTGAAGACCGACCACATACTCTTTATAGGAGCGGGTGCCTTTCACATGGCTAAACCCTCGGACCTTATTCCCGAGCTTCAGGGAAGGTTTCCCATAAGAGTAGAACTAAAACCCCTCACTAAGGATGATTTTGTCAGAATACTTACCGAACCTGAGAACGCACTTACGAAGCAATACAGAGAACTGCTCAGAACCGAAGGCGTGGAGATAGAGTTTACCGATGATGCGGTAGAAGAGATAGCCCGCATAGCGGAGCATATAAACACGAGGACAGAAAACATAGGTGCGAGAAGGCTCCATACGGTGATGGAAAGACTGTTGGAGGATATATCCTTCAACGCCCCTGACATGGAGGGGCAGAGAATAATAGTCGATAGCAAGTTCGTGAAAGCCAAGCTTGAAGGCGTAGTAGAAGATGAGGAACTAAGCAGATACATCCTTTAGGAACTCTTTCAGCCACCAGTGTATGTCCTTCTCGTAAATTATTCTCTTGAGCTCTTCCATTCTCTTCCTCTTTTCGCTCTTTGACATCTTAAGAGCTTTATATATAGCCTCCGCAATGCTATCGGGGTCAAAGGGATTGACTACAAGAGCCCCTTCCTTTAGCTGGTAGCTCACCCC
>CAYSNS010000207.1:1909-3237 GCA_964432395.1 uncultured Aquifex sp.
CCCCTGAAGGAAGGGTACTTCTCAAAGAACCGACTCAAGCCTAAGAACTTTTCCTCCAGCCCTTTGGTGTAGTCCAGCCTGTCTACTCCTATACCTACGAACTCCACCCCCAGCCTCTTTTTGAGGGTGCGCGCATACTTAAGAACCTTGGGCCTGGATATCAAATTTTCCCAGCCGTGTATATCTATGCCCAGGGGCAGTGCCCTGACCTCTACTTCTCTGCCCTCCCACACAACCCTGTTTTGTCTTACCTCCGCGTTGAGTATTTCCTTTGTGCACTCCAAGAAGTTGTTTACGTAGTGGGGTATGTGAAAACCTATAACGTCCGCACCGAGCATTCCCTCAAGGATTTCTTTCCTCTGAGGAAGGAACCTGAGTATAAAGTAGGGAGGAAAGGGTATGTGCCAGAAGAGGTGCACTTTGTTTTCAATCTTCCTCTGCCTGAGCATAGCGGGAAGTAGTGCAAGGTGGTAGTCGTTCACTATAATTTTTGAATCGCTGTCGCACACATTCTCTACCGCATCCGCAAACTTTCTATTTACTCTTCTATATCCGAGCCAGTATTTGCTATTAAAACGTGTCCTGTGGATAAACATGTGACACAGAGGCCACAGGGTCTCGTTAGAAAAACCATAGTAGTAATCGGATACATCCTTGCTCGTCAGAGGAACCTGTTTTATCAGAAAGTTGTCGGTTATACGTGTTTCTAAGGGTGTTTTCTGTCCACGTCTGCCCCAGCAAACCCAGACACCGCCGTTTTTTCTCAGCACAGGTTCAAGAGCGGATACAAGACCTCCAACCGTCTTCTCCAGCTTCCCCCTTCCCCTGTCCGTTTCAAGGTTGTAAGGTTCCCTATTGGATACAACTATCAATTTCATACTCTAAGGCTACATATTAGATACCACAGATAGAGGTGTCAAGTTCACTGTTGAGAAAACTTTGATAAAGGCGAAGGCGGGGAAATACCCCGCATTGAAAGAAACGAGCTAAACCTTAAAATTTCCAGTTAATACCAACAGATATAGAATCCTGATACATTTTAGCTCCTATAGAGCAGGTTATAGGGACACCTCCACCGAGTCCTGGACATGTACCAGAAGAAGTTTCTGTGTTCTCTAAAGCTCTTACATAGGATGCATCCACGGAAAGAGTCTCCGTAAACTCATAGCCAACACCAAGTGTTATATGGTGTTCCGCTATAGCGGGGAACCCTATCAAGTTGAAGTAAGCGAGCATATCATCTGTAAATGTTACCCCTCCTCCAGAACTAGCAAACGTGACTGCTGGGACACCTTGGAGATTTTTCCCTCTAACAGGAGTCTTACCAT
>CAYSNS010000208.1:0-3144 GCA_964432395.1 uncultured Aquifex sp.
ACCCATCAGGGTGAGAAAGAACTTCTACAGCAGATACTACCTGAGATTTGATGTTCCCGACAAGCCCGGTGTTCTCGCTTCCATATCACGGGTTCTTGCGGACTTCAACATAAGCATAGCCTCTGTGCTCCAGAAGGAGATGGTCTGTGAGCTTGCGGGCAGGCAGGGAGAGGCTGTTGTTCCGCTCGTGGTTCTGACTCACAAAGCCTACGAACAGGACGTTCAGAAGGCTCTGCAAGAGATAGAGAGCCTACCTGTGGTAGTCGGTGAGCCTGTGGTCATAAGGGTTGAGGAAGAGGCGGAGTAGCTACTTTATCGTCACTACAAAAGGCTTTGATTCGTAACCCTGCGGTGAAACTATCTTGAAGGTGAACCTAACAGGCTTATCAACCCCGAGAAGACTGAGGAACTTTTTATGGGTATAGCTCATATCAATCGCCGTATTGGTGTAGTAGGCATCCCCTTTATAGGGGTTCCAGAGGGATATTTCCTCCCTCTTCTCGTTTGAGCCGTAGTATCCAAGCCTTATATATAGCTCATAAGTTGTCTCTGCATCTTGGTGAGCAATGAAGGTGTAAAACTTATCTTCTAAGGAACCAAGGTATACCACGTAGCTTCCTCTGTTAGGATTCGTTTCCGCACCGTAGTAGAGGTAACCTCCCACATATACGTATCTGTAGCCTTTGAAACTGAAACCTTTAGCAAGAGGAGGGTCTACCGTTACCAGGTCAAGAGGAACACTTCTGGGGGCTTTGTTTGTGTAAGCTATGGTAAAAACTACCCTTATGTCCTTGTCCAGGACCTCTACGCTCTTAATATTTATAAAGCCTTCGGGTATAACTTCCAGCTCTACAGGGTATAATCTGACCTCAGTTCTCCCTTTACCCGGGGAGACATGGCCCGCTTTAGGGTCAAACCTGTATAAAGTCCTGTGACAGTAAAGATAGAGCTTTCTGGGGAGTTTCTCTTCGGGTAGCCAGCGTCTTAGCTCAACCTTGGGGGAGTTAAAGAAGTACTTGAGTGCTTCTTTGCTCGCTTGCGATGGTGCAAGACCATTTTTCGCAAACTCATTAACGAGGCTCCTGAACTTACTCATCAGCTCTGGGTCCTTTTCTATTACCTCAAGAGTTTTCTGTTCCAGCTCTTTGGCTATCTCTTTGTAATCTTCTCCTAAGGTAGGATTTATGTAGTAGATTTCAGGGTTTGCAAGGTGAGGTATCTTGTTTAACCTCACGTATGCGTTAAGGGAGACTACCGGTAATCTCTCAGGAGGAGTACGTTCAGTATCTAATACATTTTTTATCTCCTCCGCTCCCAGGTCCGTAAGGTAGTCGCATACAAAATCCGCATAGCTCAAGTGCTCAGGAACCTTCCCCGAGACCATGTAACCACCCCTGCGGAGCTTGACCCAGTTCATACTCAGGCTGGTATTCATAACCTTAATTATCGGAGACCCTTTCGCGGTCATTGGAACATAGACAGAAAGCACAAGAGCTATCAGAGCCAAGAGCATATACATAAGGACTAATATACATAAGCTCGTCTCTTGATAAGATGGTTACTGTATTCTCTCCAAACTCTCTACCTGGTTTGAAAAGGAAGAGCAGGCTCTTGCACGCTTGACATTTAAACAAAGTCATCGGAACATATAGGTATGGTCTTTGAAAGAGCAAAGGGTATTGTCAGGAAGGTTACCCTTGAGCTTGTGTATGAAGTGGTTGATGAAAGAACCAAAGAAATAATATACAAAATAGAAGAGCTTGAGAAAAAAAGGGAAGAGGACTTCAAGTATCTGAATCAAAAGATAGACACTCAAACAGGCCAACTGAGGAACGAAATGGGCCAGCTGAGAAATGAGATGGGTCAACTGAGGGGAGAAATTGGTCAATTAAGGGATGAGATAAAGAGATTGGATGAGAAGATAGACAACCAGACTAGCCAGCTCAGACAGGAAATAGGGCAACTGAGGAATGAGATGACCCAAATAAACCACAGGATTGATACTGTAATTCAGATGCTTTCGGATATTCTCAGAAAATAAAATCTACTTATATGAACTCAGAAGGGGCGATGAGTGTAGCCTGCGTGGTGCTCGCTGCGGGTGAAGGCAAGAGGTTGGGACTGCGCAAGCAGTTTATAGAGATTCACGGAAAGCCCCTCTTTATGTATTCGGTTGAAAAAGCTCTTAAGCTCTTTGACGAGGTGATTCTCGTCCTTCCTAAGGACACCCTGAGCAGGGTTTCCGTTCCCCGAGGCATTAAAAAGGTAGAGGGTGGCAAGGAGAGGCAGGACTCGGTTCTGAACGGAATACTTGAGACCGAGGCGGAGGTTGTGGTTATCCATGACTCCGCAAGACCACTTGCGGGCGAGGAGATGTTCAGGGAAGTTGCAACCTTGGGAAACTACGATGGGAAGATAGTGGCTGTGCCCTCAAGGGATACCCTAAAGGAGGTCTCTTCCGAGACTATTCTAAAAACCATAGACCGCTCCCACATATGGCTTGCTCAGACACCGCAGGCTTTTAAGAGAAAGGTCTTGATAGAGTGCCACTTCAGGGCAAGGAACGAAGGATTTTACGGAACCGACGATGCGAGCCTCCTTGAGAGGTTCGGATACAGGGTCGGCGTTGTGATGGGTTCTTACTGGAACGTTAAGCTCACCTACAGGGAGGATATACCCTTCATAGAGAGACTTCTCGCCAAGGAGGTATGAGATGAAGCTTCACATTCCCAAGGCTGTCCTGTTCTTGCATGCCTTTCCCCTCAACAAGGACATGTTCACCTACCAGTTTGAGGCTCTTGAGAGGGCAGGTATTCCCTACATAGCCCTTGACTACCCAGGCTTTGGTGAAGAGCCTCCCTATCCGGGTGAGGTGAGCCTTGAGACCCTTACGGACTTCGTAGTCTCCCGCATAAATACCTTTGGAGTTAAGAAGATAATCCCTGTGGGGGACAGCATGGGAGGTTACATAATCTTTGACCTCTTCAGGCGCTACAGAGAACTACTCCATGCCCTTGTATTCGTTGCAACAAGAGCGGAAGCGGAGACAGAGGAGGGCAGAAAGGCTCGCTACAACCTCATAGGAAGGGTAAAGGAGGAGGGAACCTCCTTTCTCATAGATGCAATGCTTGAGAACCAGACCTC
>CAYSNS010000209.1:0-3140 GCA_964432395.1 uncultured Aquifex sp.
AAGGCTGCTTTAAGGTTCTCAAGGGTCTTTGTTCCCTGCAAGCTCTTGCTCATGGTTCTTACCTCCTCCTTAAGATTTTATCTATTATTATATGCAAAAAATTTTCAATATGCAAGAGGGAAAGAACAAACTCGGGTATACCTTTTCTGTAAAGACTCTTATAAGATTCCTTGCCTTCCAGCAACTCAAAGAACCTGTCCAAAGAGAAACCCGCTCCCATACGGAACGCTGTTCTTTGAAACCTGTAAGCTAAATCCGCTATCTTGCCCGCGTATACAAGCTCGGGAACTATGTTCTTTTCAACGTATTTACTGTATACAGAAACCGGTTCGTTTGGTCTCTCAATGATAGAGCGTGCACACAGCAGACCGCTTTGTAGGGCGTAGTATATGCCCTCCCCCAGAAGAGGGTCAACGAGGTTTGCGGAATCTCCCGTAAGCAGTACCCTGCCCCTGCCCAGATGGACATCGGAAGGCTCGGTTATGTATGGAATCATCCAGCCCCTTACCGACTCAAGTCTCATTTTTGGTAGAAGTTTATGCCCCTTTATATACTCGGTCAGGACTTTCCTGAGATTCTCCTTTCCCGCAGTTGCTATGCCTATGCTTATCCTATCCCCTTTTGGGAAAATCCATCCGTATCCTCGTGATACAAGGCCTATGTCTATGATTACCTCTTCTCTAAGTTCTCCTTCAGTCCAGAACTCCACCGAGCGGAAGAACTTCCTCTTTTCATAACCCAGCTGTTTACCCACCTTGGTGTAAAAGCCGTCCGCCCCTACAAGGAAGTCCGCTTCCACGTAACCTTTTGATGTTTTTACCTTTATCTTTCCGTTTATCTCATAACCTAAGAACGGATTCTCATCCCACAGGAGAGCACCCTTTCTGGTAGCCTCCTGGGTAAGGAAGTGGTCAAAGTCCGCTCTATCTATTATGTAGGCTATGTTTCTCGAAGAGGTCTTTTTTACAAACTTTTGTCCTCTGAAGCCCAGTATTCCTGTCCTTATCCTGTTCAGGACAAGGGACTCCCAGCCTTCGGGCAGTAAGGAGACAGTCCTTGAAGATATACAACCTCCGCAGAGTTTAAAACGGGGAAGCCTGTGTTTCTCGAGTATAAGGACCTTTGCTCCTTCTTTAGCAAGCTCAAGGGCGGTCTTGGCGCCTGCGGGGCCAGAACCTACTACGACTACGTCTACCTTCACAACCTTATAATTATCACCCTAAGATGACAGTCAAGGACGCCTTCATTCTTGGTCTTGTGGAGGGAGTAACGGAGTTCCTGCCTGTGTCCTCTACGGGACATCTGATTCTTACCGCTCATATTCTGGGTCTCCCTCATGATGAGTTTACCAAAAGCTTTGAGATTTCCATACAGCTCGGGGCCATACTGGCTGTTGCTCTGCTGTTTTATCAGAGACTTCTGAAGGACTGCGATACGTGGAAGAGGATAGTTGTCGCCTTTATACCTACTGGTGTTGTAGGATTTTTGCTTTACAAGGTGATAAAAGGATACCTGATAGGTAACGAGAGCGTTGTTGTAGCAAGTCTCTTCCTTGGGGGTATAGCTCTTATTTTGGCGGATAGATACTGTCACAGGTTCTGCAAACTCGATAGCGTTACTCATCTCAGTCTTAGGAGAGCCTTCGTAATAGGCCTGTTTCAGTCTCTTGCCGTCGTTCCGGGTGTGTCCCGTTCGGGAGCTACCATAGTGGGCGGTATGCTTATGGGACTCTCAAGGAAGAGCTCCGCAGAGTTTTCCTTCATGCTTGCAGTTCCTACCATGCTTTCCGCAACCGCTTACGACCTGATAAAAACCGGCCCAAGCTTTGAGCAGTCTCAGTGGGGACTTCTGGCTGTAGGCTTTCTTACCGCTTTCGCAACCGCTATGCTTTCTGTAAAGCTCCTTTTAAGGTTCCTGAGCTCTCATGGTTTCACGGTTTTCGGCCTGTATAGAATCGGTATAGCTGTAGCCTACTACTACTTTATGCTCTGAGCTACCGCACGGGCCTTTGAGAGTCTTACGACCATAAATATGACCGTGCCAACGAAACCCAGCATGCCCACGAGAAACAGGTATCCCCTGAACTTTTCCGGCAGGGCAATCTCACCTTTAGCTATACGCAGGGCGTTTACAAACTCTATTCTGTCAAAGTTGACTCCGTAGAGATACTTCCTTATAACCATATCCTTGTCCAAAAATACCACTGTGTTTGGGTGAACGAACTCCCGGTTGGGGAGGGTTGCAAACCTAAAGTCTATGGCATCCAGAAGCTCAAAGAGCTCATCCTTGTCCTTAACCAGGACCACCTTCCATCCCTCGTAGGGGAATTTGTGCTCCCTTTGGAACCTTTTCAGGTCCTTGACCTTATCCTTGGGGTCAAAGGTGAGGCTCAAGATGTAGAAGTCTCTGCCTGGAGTCCCCATCGTAGAGATTACCTTTTTTAGGCTCTCAGTTATTATGGGACAGGCGGAGGTGCAGTGTGTGTATATGGGACTGAGTATTACCGGCTTTCCCTTAAGCTGATAGAGCTCAAATTCTCTACCCTCGGAGTCTATGAGTGTTACGTTAGGAACTTTATGGCCCAACGTTCTGCTCTCGTTGGGGGGTATGCCCGTGCCCGATGTCTGAGCAAAGGCAACTAAAAAGAAAAAAAGGAGAAAAGGGGGGACGAGGGGAGCCGGAAAACGCATCTCACTCCTCCTTCTTTGTTTGCTGGAGCTGTTTTACAGGAAGCGGATACTTCTCGTTGTATGCGGGAGAGTTGTAAAAGACGCCTCTCTGGGTGACATCGTAAAGGGGCGGTATGTAAGAGAGCACCGCAAGGAGAACCGCAGCGACGGTCCAACCTTTCAGGTTATTCAGCACCGGTGAGGGTCCGTCGTGATAAGCGTCCGCTATCGGGAACTCAACAGTAGATTCTCTTACTTTGGGAGCAAAGAGAGTTCCGAAGAAAGCCACCAAGAACAGGACAAATCCTATACCCAGCAGGGCACCGCCCACGACAGAAAGCTGGGCATAGCCTACCCATTCGGGCCTGTATAGGGGTGAATCGGGATTTAGATAGGTTAGTCCCGAGTTGGTCCTCCTGGGAAAGCCTTCAAGGGCTCCACCGACCATCATTGCGTAGGAGAACATGAACA
>CAYSNS010000210.1:0-3135 GCA_964432395.1 uncultured Aquifex sp.
TTGTATTCTCTCCAGTCCCTCTTCATGGGTTATTATTCTCTATAAATCTGATTTCAGTTAAAAATTTTAAGATATGGACAGGATAGTCATAAGGGGAGCACGCCAGCACAACCTCAAGAACATAGACCTTGAGATTCCAAAGAATAAACTCGTGGTCATAACGGGACCATCCGGCTCAGGAAAGTCATCTTTGGCCTTTGACACAATATACGCGGAAGGACAAAGGAGATACGTTGAGTCCCTTTCCTCTTATGCAAGGCAGTTCTTAGGAGTTATGGAAAAGCCCGATGTGGAGCTAATTGAGGGGCTCTCACCCGCTATAGCCATAGACCAGAAGACCACTTCTAAAAACCCCCGCTCCACGGTAGGCACGGTAACGGAAATATACGACTATATGAGGGTTCTGTGGGCGAATCTGGGTAAGCCCCACTGTCCTATTTGCGGTAAGATTCTGGAAGGCTTATCCGCCCACGAGATACTCGAGAAGGTTTACACCAAATATCAGGAAAAGAAGGTAATGATTCTTGCTCCTGTTGTCAGGGGAAGGAAAGGAGAGTTCAGAGAGCTGATAAGAGACATAGACCGCATGGGCTACAGGAGGGTAAAGGTTGACGGAGAGCTGAGGAGAATAATAGACGTTCCGCCCCTGGCGAAAAACAAGAAGCACGACATAGATGTAGTAATAGACAGGCTGACCCTTTACGAGGAAGAGAGAGCAAGGCTACTAACGGACATAGAGAAAGCTCTTGAGCTGGCAACAGGGCTGGTAAAGGTTGAGGATGTAGAAAGCGGTAAGGAAGAGCTCTTCAGCGAGAAGCTCGTATGTCCCGAGCACGGGTTTACCATACCGGAGCTCTCTCCAAGGCTCTTTTCCTTCAACTCTCCCTACGGAGCCTGCCCCACCTGTAAAGGTCTGGGTGTAAAGTGGGAAATAGACGTATCCCTGCTGATAGATGAGGAAGAACCTGCGGTAGACGCCTTCAGGATAGCGGACTCTTCTTTGTTCTCCTACCTGCGTTTTCCCATAGTCAACGTTCTTAGAAAGCTCGGGCTAAACCCGAGAACGAAGTTTAAGAACCTACCCCAGAGAGCAAAGAAAATACTCCTCTACGGCTCAACTCAGGAGTTTGAGTTTGAGGGAATAATAAGACACCTTGAACGAAGGTTCTTAGAAGAAGATTCGGAGAGAATAAGGGAGGAGATAGAAGACTACGTGGTAGAAAAGCCGTGTCCCGCGTGCGGAGGTTCACGCCTGCGGGAAGAAGCCCTTGCAGTCCTTATAGAGGGTAAGAGCATATGGGATATAGTGAGCATGCCCGTTAGTAAGTCCAAGGAGTGGGTTGATTCTCTCCCCTCTAAGCTTTCGGAAAGGGAGCTCAAGATAGGAGAGAGACTCATAAAAGAGATTTCTCAGAGGCTCGGTTTCTTGGTAGACGTGGGCCTTGACTATTTATCCCTCTCCAGGAGCGCTACCACCCTCTCCGGAGGAGAGATGCAGAGGATAAGACTCGCTACCCAGGTAGGTTCAAAGCTCACCGGGGTTTTATACGTTCTGGATGAACCTTCTATAGGTCTTCATCCGAGAGATACCCACAGACTTATAAACACCCTAAAAGAGCTCAGGGACATAGGAAACACCGTTATAGTGGTAGAGCACGACCCGGAAACCATAGAGTCCGCGGACCACATAGTAGAGCTCGGGCCTGGAGCGGGAAAAGAGGGAGGAAGGGTAGTAGCCACCGGAGACCTTGAAGCTATACTTAGCAACCCAAATTCCCTAACCGGTGCATACCTGTCCGGTAGGATGAGCATACCAATTCCCGAGAAGAGGCGCAAACCGAAAGGCAAGTATATCCGAATATTGGGTGCAAAGGAACACAACCTCAAGAACATAAACGTAGAGATACCTGTGGGTCTCTTGGTATGCATAACGGGGGTCTCGGGAAGCGGAAAGTCAACCCTCATATACGATGTTCTCTATAAATACGCCAAGAACTTCTTCTACAGCTCTAAGGAGCAGATAGGCAGTGTGGATAAGATAGAGGGCTTGGAGAACTTTGAGAGGGTGATAAACGTTGACCAGTCACCCATAGGAAGGACCCCCAGAAGCAACCCTGCGACTTACACGAAGGTCTTTGACCAGATAAGGACTCTCTTTGCAAGCACTCCCGAAGCCAAGGCAAGAGGATACAAGCCCGGAAGGTTCTCTTTCAATGTGAAGGGCGGAAGGTGCGAAGCCTGTCAGGGAGAAGGTGTCATAAAAGTTGAGATGCACTTCCTCCCACCTGTTTACGTAACGTGCGATGTGTGTAAGGGAAAGCGCTACAACAGAGAAACCCTTGACATACTCTACAAAGGCAGGAGTATATCCGATGTGCTGGAGATGACCGTGGACGAAGCCTACGAGTTCTTTGAGAACATCCCCTCCATAAGGAGGAAGCTTCAGCTACTTAAAGATGTGGGGCTCGGTTACATAAAGCTGGGACAACCCGCACCGACCCTTTCGGGTGGAGAGGCACAGAGGATAAAGCTTGCCAGAGAGCTTTGCAAGAGGGATACAGGACGCACCCTTTACCTTTTAGACGAACCTACCACCGGTCTTCATATGGACGATATAAAGAAGCTCATAGATGTCCTTCAGAGGCTCGTGGATAAGGGAAACACAGTAATAGTTATAGAGCATAACCTTGACGTCATAAAGTGTGCGGACTGGATAATAGACCTCGGTCCCGAGGGGGGTGATAGGGGCGGTAATGTGGTTGCCTGCGGAACTCCGGAGGATATAATCCTGCAAAAAGAATCCTATACGGGAGCCTTCCTAAAGAAGTATCTGGAAAAGCGTAGAGAGGTAGCCTAACCTACTACCATATTCTTGCCCGCACTCTTTGCTTTATATAGGTTTTCATCCGCTCTCTTCAACACATCTTCCGCGGAACTGACACCTTGCGAAACCTCCGCAACGCCGAAGCTCGCAGTAGGGTTAATCTTTATGCCTTCGTAATCGACCGTGTAGTTGGCTATCACCTTCCTAAGCCTTTCCGCTACCTTCATAGCTTCTTCCTTGGTTATACCTGGGAGTATTATGGCGAACTCTTCTCCCCCTGTTCTTGCAGGAACGTCTTTAGCCCTGAGATA
>CAYSNS010000211.1:0-3131 GCA_964432395.1 uncultured Aquifex sp.
CGCCGGCTTAAAGGTTAAGATGAGTCCGGGAAAAAAACTCGCTCTGGGTATAGCTACTCTTCCGCCCGCGGTATACTTTCTGCTATTTTTCATGACCCCTCTTAAGGGTATTTTCTCCGTTGACCTCACGTCTCCCCAAGTGCCCGACTGGGTGTTTATCTTCGTAGCTTTCCACTTTTTTATGTTCCTATACAGCGGACTTCTATGGGCTTTTTACCTGATACACCTCTTTGGCGATAGAAGACTGTCGCGAGAAAAGAAGCTACTTTGGGCTTTTGCTTTAGTGTGCGGTATAGTCTTTACCATGCCCTTCTACTGGTTCTTCCGCATATGGAAGAGCTAACTCGCAAAGCCACCGAGCAGTCTCTCTATGAGCTCCTTCTTGGGTAGCCGTATGGACTCGGGACCGAGAGCAAAAGCACCGAAAGCCCTCAGTATACGGTCATCTATAAGGAAGCCATCCCTGTTACCTTCCAGTCTCTTCAGGACCTGCGTTGCTTCCTGCTGTGCCCTCTTTGTATCCCCTACGTATCGGTATGCGAGCAGAAGCTCCTCAAGGCGAGACTTCAGGTCGGGACAATTCACTGTAAGGAGCTCCAAAAGGCTTTCGGTAGGCTCGCCCAGCGAGGGAGGCTTCAGACCCTCTTCATGAAGAACTCTCTTAAGGAGGTTTGCCCTTATGTGTCCTATACCCTTTATACCTCCCAAGGAGGCATGCTCCTCTGTAAGTCCATACTTGACCGAGTGAGCGACTTTGAGTATTTCCTCGTTGCTCCAGTCTATATCTCCAAAGCTTCTTATGTCCAAAAGAACCCTTATCAGGTGCAGGGCGTCCGTTCCCAAGTATGAGAATTCCCCCGGAGGATGCTGGAGGTTGGGATACTTAAAGGTCAGCCCTTCTATATAGAAAAGAAACTGATGTGTGTTATCCGCAAAGCACTCCCCCCCGCAGTGGGCAAGCTTGTTCCTTACATAAAGGTCATCTTCGGGAAAGCTTCCGCCCCTCTTGACGAACTCGTAAAGACCATCAAAGCGCTTGACAAAGAGAAGGGGTCTGATAGTTGCGAGCCTGTCCAGACCGAGAAGCTTTCTTCTTAAGAACTCCTCGTAGTTTACAGGGGACATTCCCGACCTTATGCAGAAGAGGGCTTTATCCGAGAGCCTGCTTCCCTCTATGTAACCTTTATCCTCAAGCCACTCGTATATCTCATCAATTACCGGGTCTCTTGAGTAGTCTTTGAGGGAAAAGGTCTTTTTAAGGAACTTCCTGAAGTTCTTACCCCCGTAAAGAAAGCCGATAAGGACGAAGAGGCTGAGAACCTTCTCAAGCTCATGGCTGAGCTCTCCCTCTCCCACACTCTTTTTGAGATAGGGTTCAAAATCACCGCTTAAACTTTTCTCTATCTCCTCTTCAAGGGTGTGGGGTTTTGCCCCGTAGGGCAGTATGTAAGAAAAGCCCTTCTCCTTTATCCCGAGCCTTCCCGCTCTTCCCTCCATCTGGAGTATATCAAGCTGGGAAGGGAATACCTTCCACTTCCCCTCCTTTCTGTCGTAGAAGGCTCTTACACCTATCAGCACTGTGTCCGCAGGTAGGTTTACCCCGTAAGCGAGGGTGTGGGTAGCTACCAGAACCGGAAGCTCTCCCTTTCTGAAGGCTCTCTCTATCTCTTCCCTCTCTTCCTTGGGTATGTCCGCATTGTGGAAGGCAAGCTCAGGTTCTTGGTTGTTGTTCCTTTCAAAGGGTGTGGTCTCGTTCATTATTCCTACCTTCTCTCTGTTTGCCAGCTCAAGAACCTTCCAGCCTACATTTTTCTTGTGGACAAAGAGTATTACCTGCTCGTCGGGTCTCTTCAGCTCGTAGAGTGCGCTCAGTAGCTTGCTCGCAAGCCTCTCATCTTGGTCCTGGGGCTTTGTAAAGTCTCCAAACTCCGTTAAGGGGATTATTTTTCTCTCCAAGGGGACGGGTCTCCAGAAGGATTCTATGAAGAGCTTAGCCTTTATCCATTTGGCAAGCTCTTGCGCTCCAGGAAGCGTGGCGGACAGTCCCAGAATCTCACTACCGCTCTCCAACAGGTAGGCAATGACCTCCTCAACCACCCAGCCCCTTGAACCCATTATGTGGTGAATCTCGTCAATGACGACCGCCTGTGCTTCTATAGCCCACTGAACCCTGTTCCTGAGAGCTAAGGAAAGGTTTTCGTAGGTTGCAACCACTATGTCGGAAGAAGTTCTCTTAAAAAGCTCTATGATGTCTTCCGTTCTTATATCCACCTTCTTACCAAAGAGCTTTCGCAGTTCAATAGCCTTCTCGTGGACGAGGGACTTTGTGGGAGCGGTGTAAACCTTGGTTCCCTTTTTATCTTTGAGGAACATATAAGCTATCAGGCTCTTTCCTGCAGATGTTGGAGCACTCACAAGGGAGTTACCCTTCTTATACTTTTTGAAAAATAGTGTTTGAACAGGGTTGAGAAGCCTGTGGGGTATTCCTTTTCCAACTTCTTCAGCCTCGGTTAGCTCTTCCCTCCTCGGTCTTCCCGTAGGCGTTTTGTAAACAAGCTCACCACCGGGAGGTTTCAGGCTAAAGGTAGAGGATTCAAGGAGAAGGTAGTGTTTCATCAGTTTAATAAGTATCCACCTATAAGGTTGTAAATTTCAACCGAAAATCTATAATGTAAATTGTCCCCGGGGACAAAAAAACTATTAGGAGGTGTGTGCCATGAGAGCACTCTACGAAGACCTTGCAATGAGCAGAAGGCTCAACAGGCAGAGGGGTTTCACCCTGATTGAGCTACTCGTTGTGGTGGCAATCATAGCCATTCTGGCAGCTATAGCCATCCCGCAGTACCAGAAGTATAGAAAGAACGCTGCCGCGTCTTCAGTCCTGTCAGATGCAAGGAACTGTCTGACTGCTGTTCTGGCGGATTATGCCTCTCAATTACAAAGCGGGTCAACTCCTACACTTAATGATGGCTCCATATGCAAAAAAAGCCAATACACCAGTTCTTGCTCTACGAGCGGTGGAGGAACAAACCCTGTTGTCGTAACCTGCTCAGGTCAAGGCTTGGCGGCTGGGGTTACCTGTAACGCTTCCGAGGACGGAACAGCCTCGTGTTCAGGTGTGTAAGCGTATC
>CAYSNS010000212.1:0-3104 GCA_964432395.1 uncultured Aquifex sp.
TTGTGTGTAGCCTTCCTGCTGTGTCTACAAGAACTATGTCATGACCTTCCTTTTTGGCCCTATCGAGTCCTTCATATACCACCGATGCGGGGTCCGCCCCTTCATGTTTCTTAGTTATGTCCGCTCCCGCCCTCTGAGCCCATACCTCAAGCTGTTCTATCGCTGCAGACCTGAAGGTGTCTCCCGCCACCAGCATGACCTTTCTACCCTCTCGGGTTAAACGGAAAGCCAGCTTTCCTATGGTGGTAGTTTTCCCAGAGCCGTTTACCCCCAAAAATAAGACCACCACAGGCTTTTTCTCAGGAAGATTGAGGCTTCCCTCACATCCCTTCAGCAGTTCCCTTGTCTTTGCCTTTGTTAGTTCTTTCAGCTCCTCTGAAGTTTTTATATTTTTCCTTATAGCCTCCTTACGGAGGTCCTCTACCAAGGAAACCGCGGTCTTTACTCCCACATCCGCCCTAACAAGAAGTTCCTCAAGCTCTTCAAAGAGCTCATCGTCAACCTTTCTCCCCCTGAACACTATCCCGAACTCTACGCTCTCTTTGGTTTTCTTAAGACCTCTTTTGAGTTTTTCTAAGAGGCTTTCCTTCTTTTCTTCCAGAAGACCCAGTTCTACCTTGAGACTCTTAATCTTCTCTTCTATCTCTTCTTTGCGCGAAGGCGGGGCGACTTTTACAGCCCTCTGGTAATACTCAAGAGCTTTCTCCTTATTTCCCGTTGCGTTGTATATGTTGGCAACGCTCAGTAAGCTTTCAAAATCGCCTACCTTGAGGTATTCCTCAACAGCTTTGGAATAGTTCCCTCCCTTGTAGTATACGGTAGCCCTCTCCTTTGCGGTTCCCAGCTCCGAGCCGTATCTCTCAAGGAGTCTCAGGGCCTGTGTATAGTTCTCCTCCTCTACATACAGCTCAAAGAGGACCTTTCTCAGGTCCGGGTCGTCCTCGTGCCTTTCAAGGAGCTTTCTTGCCTTGTCTTTCTTTCCCTTCCTCAGAAGCTCTAAGATAGCACTCTTGTCTCCCTTCTCCGCTCTCTTTTCCAGCTCTGACTTTTTGAAGAAGAGCATCGTAAGTATTATCTTAAATTACCGTGCTTGAGATTGAGGTCGTCAAGTTCTACCCTTTTGAACTGCCCGGAAGAAGGAGCGGTCTGGTAGGCTATGCGGATGTAAAGCTCGGTAGCCTTTTGCTTATCAAAGCGGTGAGGCTAATGAGGAACCGCTACGGAGGTTATTACGTTCAGATGCCCGCAGTCCAGAACGGAGACAGGAGCTACGAGGTTGTAGAAATCCTCTCAAAGGAACTCCTGGAAGAGATAAGGAGAAAGGTAGTAGACTTCTACAAGGAAGGAGTTAAAATATAGAACGCATCATGTCTTCTGTTGTCCAATCCTTCGGATTCTTTGTGGCGACTCTCATACTTTTTGCGGGCACAGTCATATACGGGCTGTTCCACACCGACGAGCCAGGCGTATTTTACTGGGGCTTTTTTACCCTTTCGGGACTCCTATTTCTTACAGGACTTTTGGCAACTCTGTATAAAGGGGTAAAGGAGCTTCTGAGAGACTACAGAAAGCACGGGAACTTCTTCAGTTTTATATACGATTTCTTCGCTTCCCTTAAGCTCGCCATATTCATAATGCTTTTGCTGGGCATATTCTCCATGCTGGGTTCCACGTATATACAGCAAAACCTGACCTTTGAAGAATACTTAGACAGGTTCGGAGTTACGAAAGCGGTCTGGTTCTGGAAACTCTGGCTCAACGATGTGTTCCATTCCTGGTATTACATAGGTCTTATCGTCCTGCTGGCTATAAACCTCATAGTGTGCTCCATAAAGAGGCTCCCACGCATATGGAAGCAGACTTTCGGCTCGGAGAGGATACTCAAGCTGGACGAGAAAGCGGAAAAGCGCCTCAAACCCATAACCGTGAAGACCAGTGACCCACAAAAGCTAATAAGCTTGCTCGCAAAGAAAGGCTTTAAGGTTTTCAGAGAGGACGAGGGAGGAAAGATATACCTCTTTGCGGAGAAGGGTAGGTATTCCCGACTGGGGGTTTACATAGTCCACATAGCCCTGCTCATAATTATGGCAGGAGCACTAATAGACGCAATATTCGGAATCAGGGGCTTCCTGCCGGTTCCTGAAGGAGACACCTCCAACGTAATGCTTGTGGGAGCGGACAATAAGAGAGTTCGTCTTCCCTTTGCGGTCCACCTGAAGGAGTTCAGGATAATCACCTACGGTGAAGAAGCTCAGGAAAAAGGTATAAAGGTAGCGCAGGAGTTCAAGAATGCGGTAGCTTCTTACAGGAGTTACATAGAGCTCCTCAACGACGGGCACAAGGTTGCGGAGGGTCCGGTGGAGGTAAACTCACCCTTCATATTCAGGAGCTACAGAATTTTTCAGGCCTCCTACGGGCTGACCGGCGGGGTTAAGGAGATGGGAGTGGTGGTCATAGACAAAGAACGTGCTCAGAAGGAAGAAAGAGCACACGAAGCCATAGTTGGCAGATTCACGGTAAAGAGTGGAGAGGTGACCGAGTTCAAAGACATGCTTGTCTCTGTGGAGAGGGTAGTCCTTAACATACAGAATCCCGACAGGGGTATGGAAGGAGAACTGGCTCCCGCGGTGGTTTTGAAAGTTCTTCTCAACAGGAAGGCTTACAATGTCCCGGTAGTTTACGATCCGCAGATAACAGCCATCCTATACTCTCAGGTGGAAGAGCTTAACGACTTCCCTTATGTATTCTTTATGGACGGCTTCAGCCCTCAGTTCTACTCAGGTTTCCAGGTTTCTTTTCATCCGGGGACTAACATCATCTGGGCAGGTTCTATAGTTCTTGTCCTAGGCATGATGGTAGCTTTCTACACGGTTCACAGAAAGGTATGGGTCAGGATAGAGGGAGATACCGCAAAGGTAGCCTTCTACTCACATAAATTCAAGGAGGAGTTCAAGAGGTCCTTTCTTAGAGAGCTTGAGGCTCTTCACGACCACACTGAAAAAGCTGTAAAGTAATACGATAATAGTAATCTGAGGCATTAGGGGGATGTGAGGGAAACTAATAGCAAAGACAGGTTTACTCCTGCTTATTCTGCTTCTAATTAC
>CAYSNS010000213.1:0-3101 GCA_964432395.1 uncultured Aquifex sp.
CTACTCATCCGACCTCCTCAAGTAAAATTATCGTTGCTATTAAGAAGTTTACGAGCAAAACAGCGGTAGAAAGATAAGAAAGCTTCCTGAACCTGACCCTCTGGGGTGAATAAAATCCGTATTTTTCTATATCACCCAATGAACGTTTAAACCTACGCAGTTTCATTGATATTGCCATATTTAGAGAAAAGCCCAGCAGAAGTAATAGACCTAACCATTTGTTGCCCAATATAAGATACACCAACAACAGAAAAAAAGCAATCTTGTAAAAGCGCCACAGTATCTTTCCGTAAAAGTGTCCTGCAAGATTCTTGTCTTTATCAGTTCTAAGCAGAGAGGGGGCTACCACAAAGACTATCAGAAACAGAGAACCCGTATACAACGACAGAGCTAACTTTTCCATCTTCTCTTTCTTTTAATCTCCGTTCTTATAATTCGGAAGAGGAAGCCCGACAGAAAGAGAACGGTTATAAGTCCTATTATCGCAAGTATAAGTATATACTTCAAATTACCTTCTCCGCATGGCGTGATGCGTGGCACTGGATATTTACCGCTACCGGTAGAGAGGCTATGTGACAGGGATACATCTCAACCTTAACGTCCACGGCGGTCACGCTCCCGCCAAATCCCATAGGCCCGAGTCCCAGCTTGTTTATGTCCTCCATGAGCTCTTCCTCAACTCTGGCTATCAGCGGGTCGGGATGTCTCTCCCCGTGGGGTCTTAAGAGAGCTTTTTTAGCTAAGTAAGCACACTTTTCAAAGTTACCGCCTATACCTACTCCCACAGTCAGAGGCGGACAGGCGTTAGGTCCTGCGTTCTTGACCGTTTCAAGGATAAACCTCTTTGCACCTTCCCACCCATCAGCGGGTTTGAGCATGGCAAGGCGTGAGGTATTCTCCGAGCCAGCTCCCTTGGGAGCTACGGTAATCTTTACTCTGTCTCCGGGCACCACTTCGGTGTGTATGACCGCGGGAGTGTTGTCACCCGTATTTTTTCTCTCAAAGAGAGGGTCCCACACCATCGAAGCCCTGAGAAGCCCTTCCTGGGTTGCTTGTTTTACGCCTTCGTTTACCGCATCCTCCAGCGAGCCTCCTTCTATGACCACCTCCTGACCTATCTCTATGAATACCACCGTGACACCCGTATCCTGACAGTAAGGCATACCCTCACTGCGAGCTATTTCCGCATTCAGGACTATCTGCTCAAGGACTTCCCTACCCAGGGCGGACTCTTCCCTTACCAGAGCTTCCTTAAAGAGAGCCACCGTCTCCTTGGGTATCTCGTAGTTGGCCTTTATAGTAAGCTCTTTGACAGCCTCCGTTATTTCACGAGCTTGGACTCTTCTCACCTAAGAACACCTCCGCAATTTCTACACCTTTTTTGACCGACTCTACGGACCTTTCCCACATGGCCCTCTCCTCTTCTATCATAGGCACCTTTATTATCTCTTCAACTCCATTTGCTCCGAGTTTCACCGGCACACCCACGCAGAAGCCTCTTACTCCATAATACTCTCCCGCCTCGCCGTCTAAGTAAACGGAACAGGGAAGTATCCTTCTGCTGTTGGTTACCAGCGCCTCGACCATGTCCACGACCGCCGCTGCGGGTGCGTAATAGGCGGATGTTCCCATAAGGTTAACTATCTCCCCTCCTCCGAACCGCGTTCTCTCTATTATGCTGTCAAGCTTCTCTTTTGGCATCAGGTCTTTCAGGGGTATACCGCCTACGTTCGATATGGAAATCAAAGGGACCATCTCGTCCCCGTGCCCTCCTATGACGTAAGCGTGTATGTCCTTGGGAGAGACCCTGAGCTCATCAGCTATGAAGGTCTTAAACCTTGCGGAGTCAAGGACACCCGCCATACCTATCACCCTGCTGGCGGGAAACCCGCTGAGCTTAAAAGCGGAGTATGTCATTATGTCCACGGGATTGGTTACCACTATCAGCGTAGAATTGGGAGCGTATTGACGGACCTTAGATATTATCGTGGTAAGTATCTTTATGTTAGCCTCAAGTAGGTCTTCGCGCGACATACCGGGTCTTCTGGGAAATCCTGCTGTTATGACTACTATGTCGCTGTCCACTATGGGCTCGTATCCTTCTCCTTCAGGAGATACGGTAAAGCCGTCTATCTTGGTATCTATGTCCATCGCTGCGACCATCTGCTTCATATCCAAAGCTTTACCCTTTACAGGCTCAAAGACTCTATCTCCGTCCTTGCGGGGTATATCGAAGAGTCTTACGTCCGCAAAGCCCTTTATGGCGAGCAGGCTCGCAACGTGTTCACCTACGTTCCCCGCTCCCACGATGGATACGACCTTTCTCGTTGCCATAGCTTTACCTCCTCCTTAAGCTCCGACCTCCCGAGCCTGTTTTCTCTTTATGTAGTTCAGTCTCCCTCCTCCCAGAAGCACCTCAACTTGATAGGGTGTTAGGGTATACTTGCAGATAATTTCTTCTCCCGTAGTCTTGTTTATTACCACTACTTCTTTTCCTTCCTTCAGTCTCGTAGCCAGCTGAGGTATCTCCAGCTCATCCCCGAGGGAGAACTTCTCATAATCGTCCTTGTCCACGAACTCTAAGGGAACTATGCCGAAGTTGACAAGGTTCGCGTGATGTATCCTCGCAAAGGACTTGGCTATTACCGCCCTCACACCTAAGAACCTGGGCGCCAGAGCAGCGTGCTCCCTTGAAGAACCCTGACCGTAATTCTCTCCGCCGATTATAACGCCAGCTTTACCCTTTTCCTTTATAGCCTTTATCCTGGGGACGAACTCGGGGTCAACGTAGTGGTATACATACTCGGATATAGCGTATATGTTTGACCTCAAAGGCAATATCTTTGCTCCCGCAGGCATTATATGGTCGGTAGTTATGTTATCCCCCACTATCAGGGCAACTTCGCCTTCTATGTTCTCAGGTAATTCATCGAAAGGTGGAAGTGGCTTTATGTTAGGTCCTCTGTATATCTCAACCTGCTGAGCTTCCTCTTCTGGTAGTGGTTCAATGAATGCCTCATCCCCGTAAGGGAACCTCTCGGGCATCTGAACCCTTATCCATTTTGCTCCCGTTTCCTTTGCAAGGCGTCTGGGGTCTATTA
>CAYSNS010000214.1:0-3085 GCA_964432395.1 uncultured Aquifex sp.
GTGGTGGGAGAGACGGACCGATGAGAAGGGTAAGCTACCTTCCTCACTACACAGTGGAGGATTACAGAAAATGGCAGGGTGACTGGGAACTTATTGAGGGAATACCCGTTGCTTTGGCTTCATCTAAGTATCTGCACCAGAGGGTTCTTGCGAACATACTTACCCAGATAAACTCTTCGTTGGATGGATGTGATGGCTGTGTTGTAGTCTCCGAGCTTGACTATATAGTGTCTTCCGATACAGTCTTGAGACCTGACATCTCCGTTATCTGTGGGCCCGTTGAGGATTACATAAAGACAGCTCCGGCACTGATAATAGAAGTTGTTTCTGACAGCACGGCTGAAAGGGACGAGGGTGTTAAAAAGCATATTTACAGAAGGGAAGGGGTTCACTACTACATACTCGTCTATCCCGAGCTCAGGGTGGCGAGAGTTTACAGAAACAGTGAGAGAGCCTTTATAAAGCTCAGGGATGTGAGCAATGATAAACTTGAGCTGGATATTGGAAAGTGCAATTTAAGCATAGACTTCTCAAGGGTTTGGACTTAGGAGGAGCCAGATGGAGAGTGTTGTAGCGGGACTGATAATTGCGGTTATAAAGATACTCGTCATACTGGGTATAGTCCTTGGAGTGGGAGCATACCTGACCTGGGTTGAGCGTAAGGTTGCCGCTCACATACAGCGCAGACCCGGCCCCATGGTAGTCGGTTGGCACGGACTCCTCCAGCCCCTTGCGGACGGCGTGAAGCTCATAACCAAGGAAGACCTCTTCCCCAGATACGGAAACAAGTTCCTCTACAACCTTGCCATAGTCTTAGCTCTCGTTCCCGCAACGCTTGTCTTTGCTGTTGTTCCCTTCGGTCCTGAGTTTGAACTCTTCGGCTACAAGATAAAGCCGATTCTTACCGACGTTAATGTTGCCCTTCTGCTCGTTTTTGGTCTTGGCTCTCTTGCGGTTTACGCCATAGCGATAGCGGGATGGGCTTCCAACTCTAAGTATCCCCTTATAGGCTCCATGAGGAAGGCAGGCATAATCGTATCCTACGAGGTGGTGATAACCTTTGCGGTTATGGGTCCCATAATACTCGCAGGGACGCTCTCCACCTACGAGATAGTCCAGAGACAGATTGAACAGAACCTATGGTATGTATGGGTTCAGCCGGTTGCCTTTGTGGTCTTTATGTTTGCCCTCCTTGCGGAGACGGGTAGGGTTCCCTTTGACATACAGGAAGCGGAGGCGGAGCTTGTTACGGGCTTTACCGTTGAATACGGCGGAATGAAGTTCGGACTCTTTCCGCTCGTTGAGTGGTACGTGGAGGTTCTATCCCTGTCCGCCATAGCGGTCGTTCTCTTCTTCGGTGGCTGGTCTCCCATAAATATCCCTTTCATGGGCTTCGTTGACCCTCTCTTTTTCCTCGGACCCTTCTCTCCCTATGTGTGGTTTCTGCTCAAGGTTACAGCTCTGTTTCTATTTATCCTCTGGCTTCACTGGACCCTTCCCCGATACAGGATAGACCAGATAACAGAGATAGCGTGGAAGGTTATGCTCCCCTTAACCTTGATAAACATAGTGCTAACCGCTATAATTGCACCCGTGGTTTGGAGGTAGTGCCATGATTAAGCGAGTGATGGCTAAGCCCCTCAGCTGGATAGAGCGGGCTTTGTTTATAGACTTCATAAAGGGTCTTTCCGTAACCATAAGGCATGCCTTCTCAAGGACTATAACTACCCACTACCCTTATGAGAAGCTCACCCCTCCAAAGAGGTTCAGGGGTTTCTTTGCCCACAAGGTGGTTGACGGGAACGAGCCACAGCCCGCCTACGACGAGTGGGTTGAGAGGTTCAAGATAGAGGTGATTCCCGGAAAGAGCAGGTGTGTTGTCTGTCTTCTGTGTAAGCGTGCATGTCCCGTGCCCCAGCTCTTTGAGATAGAGGGCAAAAAGCTTGAGAACGGAAAGAGGGTTGTGAGCGTATTTAACATGAACCTCATGCTATGCACCTTCTGTGGTTTCTGTGTGGATGCCTGTCCGGTGGACTGTCTCTATCAAACGGACATACACGAGACCGCTTCCTACACGAGGAAGGACTCTATACTTGACCTTGAGCTGTTGGAAAGGATAGGCAGGGATTGGCAAGCCCGTAGGGAAAATGAGCCGGATAGGATATGGATAGATGATGCTCAAAGGGACAGGCTATGGCATGAGAACGACCTCAAGCTTCCCAAACCACAGTATAGCGGGAGGCACGAATGGTAAGGCTGGCTATATTCGGGCTTTTCTCTCTCTGGGCTATAGTTTCCGGCATAGGTGTTATAACCTTTACCAATCCCATATACGTGATACTCTGGCTCCTGTCCGCACTCATAGCAGTCGCAGGGATATTCTTCGTAGCGGGAGCGGAGCTTGTCGGTGCCCTCCAGCTTCTCATATATGCGGTTGCGATAGCGGTCTTTTACGTATTCGTCCTGACTGCGGTTCCTTGGGATAAGGCTATCAAAAAGGGTAGCCACTACAGGATGGAGGGTGTCCTCTCGGTTCCTCTGGTATTGCTCCTGTATATGGAAATGGCCATAGTGTTCTTTTTGGGAATTACCGCATCTCCAGAAGGTAAGTTCAGAGCCCTCATGGAAAAGCTTGGCAACACGGAAGTGGTCGGCTCAATACTCTTTACCAAATACTTCTTTGCTTTTGAGGTAGTGTCAATAGTTCTCCTTATGGGTATGATAGGAGCGGTGATTATAGGGAGAAAGGAGAGTCAGACCTATGAAGACGATACCCCTTGAGGCTTACTTCGTGGTAAGTATGATTCTCTTCGGCTTGGGAGTTATAGGGCTTATTGCCCGCAGGAACTTGGTAACTGTCCTTATGAGCTTGGAGCTTGCCTTGAATGCGGTTAACATAGCCTTTGTGGGTGCGGACGCTCACATGGGTCTTGTGGAGGGTCAGATATTTGCCCTCTTCATAATAGCCCTCGCTGCGGCAGAAGCTGCGGTAGGTCTGGGAATAATAATAGCCATATTCCGTTACAGGTTCGTTGAGTCCACAGATGAGATTACCGACATGAGGGGGTAATGGATGGAAGCTCTT
>CAYSNS010000215.1:0-3077 GCA_964432395.1 uncultured Aquifex sp.
CGGGCAAAAGAGTTGTCTTAGAGATTTTAGAGTAAGCTTACGTTTTCGTAGTGCTGTATCTTTCCTCTAAAGACCGTTATTAGGTCTATCCTGAAGGGGAGTTCTCTCCCCTGCTTTTCCATAAATCGGTAGGCACATTCAAGTATCCTTAAAAATTTGGCACGGGTGAGTCTCTCTACAGGATGTCCGAACTCCCCAGTTGTGCCTCCTTTGACCTCAACGAATACGAGAGTGTCGTCCTTAAAAGCCACTATATCTATCTCTCCCCTCCCGCAATGAAAGTTCCTTTCAAGCACAGAGTAACCTTTGCTCTCCAGATACTCAACCGCAAGAGCTTCGTACTTATTCCCCTTGTTTCTCAACCTCTTTTAAAATGTCTTCCGGCGTTACCGTTACGGTCCCGAACTCTGCAACAACGATACCCGCACATACATTCGCCAGCTTGCAGGCCTCTTCCCAACTTGCACCCGCAAGATAGAAGGCGGTCAATGATGCTACAACGGTATCCCCGGCCCCAGTAACGTCGTAAACTTCCTTTGCGGATGCAGGAAAACTCTGAACACTGTCCCTTATAAGCATCATGCCTTTCGGTCCTCTGGTTACAACAACAGTTTCTATGTCAAGTTCATTCTTCAGCATCTTTCCGAGAACCTCAACGTTCTCCTCACCGTTAGGGTCTGTCATCTCCTTTAGCTCTTTCTCGTTGGGAGTTATTAGAGAAGCTCCCACATAGAGGTCTTTGTTCACAGGCCTGGGGTCCACTGCGAAGAAGACTTCCTTATCCCTAACCACTTCCATTACTCTGTGGGTCACTACACCCTTAGCATAGTCAGAAACTATTATTCCGTCGTAGTCATTCTCATTTATAGCTTCCCTTATAGACTTAAGAGCTTGCCCTCCTATCTTTTCCCGGCTTTCTCTGTCAATCCTCAAAAGCTGTTGTGACATAGAAACTACCCTCGTTTTCTCGGTGGTAGGCCTCGATTCCGTGCATATATATGCGTTTATGCCTTTGTCTTTTACCAGCTCTCTGAGAATTTCCCCTCCTCTATCTTCCCCCACCACGCCCGCCACGGATGTTCGTACACCAAGGGATGCAAGATTATGTGCTACGTTTCCCGCGCCTCCGAGCCTAAACTCCTCCTTTTGAACATCAACTACCGGAACTGGAGCTTCGGGGGATATTCTCTCAACCTTGCCGTATAGGTATCGGTCAAGAATGATGTCCCCTACTACAAGTATGTTCAGCTCTCCAAGCTTTGTTAGAAGCTCCTTTACCCTTTCTATGTCCATAACTATTCTCTCTCTATCTTTATCTCCTCTCCGTTCTCTATAAAGGCTTCATGGAGCGCTCTGACCGCGAGCTCCGCATACTTCTCCTCTATAAGGCAGGATATCTTTATCTCGGAGGTGGATATCGCCATTATGTTTATGTTATTTTTGGAGAGAACTTCAAACATCTTTGCAGCGGTCCCGTAGGAGCTCCTCATACCCAGTCCCACTATGGAAACCTTTGCCACCCTGTCGTCCCTGACCACATCCTTTGCTCCTATTTCCCTTGCAACCTTGCGGACTATCTCTTCCGCTTTCTGAGCATCGCTCTTGCTCACCGTAAAGGACATATCGGTATAACCCTCGTGGGATACGTTCTGGACTATCATGTCAACCACTATGTGAGCTTCACCCAGAGCTTTAAAAAGCTTCGCCGCTATACCCGGTTGGTCTGGAACCCTCACAACCGTTATCCTTGACTCTTTCGTATCCACCGTAACCCCTCTTACCGCTACCTTCTCCATGATTTCCTCCTCCGGCACTATCCATGTCCCCTCTTCCTCCTCAAAGGAGCTTCGCACGTGGATTCTAACCCCATACTTGGCAGCGAACTCTACGCTCCTTATCTGCATAACCTTAGCTCCCAAAGATGCAAGCTCAAGCATCTCTTCGTAAGATATGTAGGGTATCTTCTTAGCTCCTGGAACTACCCTTGGGTCCGCGGTAAAAACTCCCGTAACGTCCGTAAATATCTCACAGTCCGCCCCCAGAGCTGCTGCGAGGGCAACAGCGGTAGTATCGGAGCCTCCCCTTCCAAGAGTGGTTATCTCCCAATCTTCTGTTACTCCCTGAAAACCTGCAACAACGGGAACATAACCCTCTTCCAAGAGATTTTTAAGCCTCTGGATGCCTATCTTTTTTATCCTTGCCTTTGTATGAACCTCGTCGGTAACTATCGGAACCTGCCACCCGCACAAACTTATACCCGAATAACCGAGCTTACGCAGGGTCATGGCAAAGAGAGCAATCGCTTTCTGTTCTCCCGTTGCAAGGAGCATATCCATCTCACGTTCGTTGGGGAAGTCACTAATCCGCTTAGCTAAGTCTATCAGCGAGTCCGTCTCGCCCGCCATGGCTGAAGACACAACAACAACTTTTTTCCCGCTCTTTAGTGCGGATATAACACGCTTAGAGGCGTTCTCTATCCTCTCAAGGCTTCCTACAGACGTGCCTCCGAACTTCTGCACTACTATGTCCATGATTCTGAGGTTCAAAATTATAACATCTGAACAAAGAGCCGATATAAACTCAAGGGGCTATGCTTTTGAAGATAGACCTTTTTAAACTGGTTACATTTAGAGAGGGTTCAGAAACGCAGGACTATACCGGTCAAGTATTCGTCAGCTTTGAGGACATACTGAAAGCCTTAGCTCCCAGCTCGGAACCACAGATAGCTCAGGCGGAACCTACACCTGCCAATATAAGCGACGAAATAGATGTAGCAAGGGAGGATAGAGGAACCAAAGAAGTAAAGGCTACGATGCACTACGAGCTGTATGAACTCTTAGATAAGCTCAATGAGAGCATCCAGCGGGAGGGCACTTATCCCTCCCTGGAAGAAGCCTCACCAGGTTTGAAAGAAAACCCAAAGGACGATGTGCCAACAAAGAAGAACGAGAAGCAAACTAAGAACCTACAAGGATACATACCCGTCCTGAATCCAGGAGTTCTTAAAGACAGCCCGATTATGGACACATCCCAAACGGAACCAGGCAAGCCCCAAAGCTCAAGAGCTTTCCAAAACG
>CAYSNS010000216.1:0-3055 GCA_964432395.1 uncultured Aquifex sp.
TCCAAGGAGAAGGTGCTCCTGAGCGGAGGGGGAAGCAGGCTTAAGGGTATACACAAGCACTTCCGCAATGTGATAAGAAACTCCTTAGTTTCTCCGGAGATGTGCACAGCTTTCGGAGCTTCGCTAAAGTTCCTATACAGAGACTGCTCTCCCAGCTTTCGGAAAGACGAGATATCGGACAGGGAGTTCAAGCGTGTCCTCCTGCTTTCGGGTGTGGCTCTGAGCTTGTTTCTGGCTTTGAATTTAGGGATAGATAAGCTCAAGGGTGAGATAGTGCGGGAAACCCGTAAAGCGCAAAAGGAAGCCTTCAGACAGGAGTTTCCAGAGCTTCCTGCAGTTGCGGTCGGTGAACAGCTCAGAACCATGGTAGCTTCGCCCAAATACGTCGTTCTGCCCAAGCTCTCGCTCCTTTCGGAGAAGCTCAAAGAGGGCATGGAAATTTACAGAATAGAGTTCAGGAACGGAAGGCTCAAAGTCGTCGGCGGTGCAAAAGATGAAGACCTTATAAAGGAGTTGGGAGCCAAGTCTCTTAAAAAAACACCTGAAGGTAACTACCTGTTTGAGGTGGATATAGAGTGAGGAGATTCATAAGCAGAAGGGTAGTGTATATACTCTCCTTGTTGCTCACGCTTGTGTTCGTTGCTTATACTCTGCCCGCTTTGGGAGAACTAAGGTCTACATTGTCTCAAGAATACTTCCGCTACAAAGAGTTCCTCTTTAACCTTAAAAAGGCAAAGTTCCTCAGAAAGGAGCCTGCGGATGAGAGGTCTGTAAGTGAAGTGCTCAAGTCCTTGGGTGTTGAACCTGAATCTCTTTACACCTCCGATACGGGTGTGGAGATAAATTTTGAGGAGCTTCCCTGGAGAAAAGTTCCAACCCTAATAAAGGAGCTGGAGTCAAGGTATACGATAGTATCTTTTTCCGCGGTGGACAACACAGGTGAAGGCCTCTTTGAGGTCCGCATAGTGGTCCGATGAGCGTATTTGATAAGCACGCTTACCGATACGACCTTTGGTATGAAAGACCTTTCGGGCGCTCCGCTTTTGAGCTGGAGCTAAAGTGTCTGAAGAAGCTTGCAGGTAGCTTTCGGAGAGGGCTTGAGGTGGGCGTGGGAACCGGGAGGTTTGCCTCTGGGCTCGGAATAACCTACGGCATTGACCCATCCTTTGAAATGCTTAAGCTGGCCAGGAAAAGAGGTATAAAGGTAGTCAGAGGTGAGGGTGAACACTTGCCCTTCAAGGCAAAAAGCTTTGACCTCGTTCTTGTAGCGGTATCTATCTGCTTCGTTAGAGAACCTATCAGGGTCCTGAAGGAAATCAGCATGGTCCTGCAGTCTGAGGGAAAACTCCTGCTTGGCTTGGTAGTTAGAGAAAGCCCCTGGGCCAAATTCTACATGCGGAAGGCAAGGGCAGGGCATCCTATATACAGGAAGCCAAGTTCTACTCCATGGCGGAGGTTGAGCGTATGCTTACGGTAAGCGGGTTCAGAAGGGAAAGGCTTCTATCCACACTGCTGGAAGAGCCTCAAGACAAGGAGCCCGTTAAGAATACACGTATAGAGGAAGGTTTCAACCCGTCGGCGGGATTCATCTGCATGGAGGCTACTTTAAAACCTCGTTGAAGAACTCTATGGCTATGGAGCTAAGGTCTTCCGAGGCAAGGTCCCTGAAGAAGTGATCCGCATAATCTATAACCTCAAGTCTTGCATTCTTGCCCAAGAAGGGCTCTAAGAATCGGGGCAGGTCTTTTACCCTGCTGTCCTCACCACCCCAGACTATCAACACGGGAACATCTATATCCTTTAGATACCTGCCTATGTGTCTGTCAACACCGTAGTGGGAGTAAAGGGTTCTTGCACTGACAGGTGCGGACCGACAATAGAAGAAGCTTGTTTTAAGAAGCTCTTTACCTTTTCCCGCCTTGAGGAGTTTTTCCGCCCTGCGTAGATGGGGGTGTTCCCTCTTAAGCCCTTTGGAGGGAGCTACTGCCAGCAAGCCTACGACACCCTTCCCTTTAAGTTTTCCGTATGCGTGTATTACCTGCTGTCCGCCAAAAGAGTGACCTGCGAGTATAATCTTCTTTACACCCTTGCTTCTGAGCCACTCAATCCAGGCCTGAATTTCAAGAAGGTCCTGCTCATACTCGTGGTCAAGTGGATAGGAGCAATCATAAGGCTCCTTTCTGTTGTCCGTGCCCAGACTCAGGGTAGGGGAGAGGACCGGAAAGCCTGCCTCTACCCACGCGTTCCTCTGGACGGCTATTGGTTCCTGCATGTTGTGGGTTTGCATAAGTCCGTGTAGCCACAGCACAACTCCCTTTTGTGAGGGGTCTACTCCTTGGGGCACTATCCATTCCCCGTTCAGTGTCAGCTTCCTTCCATCAAACTCCCTTTGAATCTGGACAGGCTCGGACCAAGCTGTGAGCAGACTTGTTAACAGAAGCCAAAAAACTAAAACTACTTTTCTCACATCTTATAATTTAAGCATGTTCTTCTACGAAGATAACAGCTCTAAAAAGCTGTGGATTCATCTTCACGGATTTGCCTCCAACGTTTACGGCTCAAAGATAGAGTTTGCGAGAAGCTACTTCAGGAAAACCAAGAAATTCTCCTTCTTTGCGATGGATATGGACTACGAGAAGCACACTACCTCAGAAGTCCTTGACCTCCTGGAGGTTTTGGTGTCAGGGTTCTCCGAGAGGTTTGAGCACATAACCCTGTGCGGTAGCTCTCACGGGGGCTACATCGCAACCAACTACGTAAGATTCAAGAAGCTCCACAACATAAAAAGCCTACTTCTGCTGGCTCCATCTTTCGAGACCCTTGCACTCGTAATAAAGGAGCTGGGAGCGGAGCGAGTTAAGAACTGGCTGGAAGGTAAGGAACCTCTGAGATTCAAAGAGCAAGATACGGAGATAGAGGTGCGTAAGGACTTTGCAAGGGATATATTAGAGAACGGTTATGAGGTCATAGAAGGTTCCGATGTCAGGTTTCCCGCTCAGCCCCCTGTTGACATATTCGTAGTTCACGGGACTAAGGACGAGGTTGTCCCTGTGGA
>CAYSNS010000217.1:0-3016 GCA_964432395.1 uncultured Aquifex sp.
CCCTATCAGGTAAACAAGGCGGAGCTAATAAAGAAGATAGCGGACAACGTAAGGAACGGAAGGATAAAGGAAATCTCGGACATAAGGGACGAGTCGGACAAGGAAGGCATAAGGATAGTGATAGAGCTAAAGAGAGAAGCAAAGGGAGAAAAGGTCCTGAAAAAGCTTTTCAAGCACACCCAGCTCAAGAAGGGCTTTCCCGTAAACCTTGTGGTTCTCATAAACGGTGAGCCCAAGCTGGTAGGAATAAGGGAGCTCCTCAGAGAGTTCATAAAACACAGGCTGAGTGTAATCCTCAGAAGGACGAGGTTCTTTCTTAGAAAGGCGGAGGACAGGCTTCACGTAGTCCAGGGTCTTCTTGTGGCTCTTAACAACCTTGACGAGGTGATAGAGGGTATAAGGAGGTCTCAAGATACCGCCCAAGCCAGAGCTATGCTCAGGGAAAGGTTCGCACTCTCCGACAGGCAGGCTCAGGCTGTTCTTGACCTCAGACTCCAGAGGCTTACATCCCTTGAGAGGGATAAGCTCAGGCAAGAGGAAAGGGAACTGTTAGAAAAGATAGACTACTACCGCAGGGTTGTAAACAGTGAAGAAGAAAGGATAAAGATATTTATACAAGAGACACAGGAGCTTGTAAAGAGGTTCGGGGACCCGAGGAGAACGTTCATAGAAGGCTCTGAAGAGGAGCTAAAGGAAGGCTCTCTCGTAGTAGCGATTCTGGAAAACGGCAAGGTCATGCCTGTAGAAAACATGTCCGAGGGTGAGTCCCCCGTAGTGGATATCCTCGATGTTCCTTTCACCGAAGGTCTCTTCCTCGTTTCAAACAGGGGCAGGGTCTACTGGATTGCAGGCTCTCAAGCTCTCCAAGGTAGCAGGGTTAACTTTAAAGAATCCCACGAACACGTGGTTGGAGCCTTCATAAGGGAGCAGTTCGGGGACAGGCTCTTGTTGGCAACCAAGAACGGCTTCATAAAGAAGATTCCTTTGGTTGAGTTTGAGTATAAAGCTCAAGGTATGAAGATAATAAAGCTCACAGAAGACGATGAGGTGGCGGGTATAGCTCAATCTATAGACCTGAGCGATATACTCATATTCACCAGAAAGGGTAAGGTAGCACGTTTCAGCATAAGAGAAATTCCTCCCGCAACACCGGGAACGAAAGGTTCACAGGGTATAAAGATAGAAGAGGGCGACCTCGTTGTAGGAACGAGGGTTATAAAACCCGACCACCTTTATCTGGTTGTCGTTACTCCTGACGGGAAGGTTAAAAGGATATACCAGCAGGAAATTCCTGTTAGAAACAGAGGTGTTAAGGGTGTAAATGTTCTTGGCTCTGCAAGGGAGAGACTGGTTGATCTGATACCTATGAAGGAAGAGCTTGAGATTCTTATAACTACCCTCGGGGGAAAAGCTTTCTACGACCGCTTCAAGGCGGAAGATATTCCCCTCTCTAAGAGGGATAGGCTCGCCAAGCAAAGGTGGAACCTGGACGAAGGAGACCAGATACGCAGGATTGTGGTAAAGTCAGAGGGAAGTGTTGATGAAGAGGGTAAGGATTCTGATAACTCCTAAGAAAGGGCTTTTGGACCCGCAGGGAAGAGCGGTAGAGGAGATGCTACAAGACCAAGGCTACGATGTGAAAGACGTTATAGTGGGTAAGCTCGTTGAGATGTATGTCAAGGAAGATACCGACGTTAAAACCCTGGTAGAGAAGTTCATAGTGAACCCGCTCATAGAGGACTACCGCATAGAGGAGTTTTAATGAAGTTTGCAGTTTGCGTCTTTCCTGGCTCAAACTGTGATTACGACACTTACCATGTGATAAGGAACGTCCTTGAGAAGGAAGTTGAGTTCGTCTACCACAATCAGAAGGACCTATCAAGATACGACTGTGTTGTCCTACCGGGCGGTTTCTCTTTCGGAGACTATCTTCGTCCTGGTGCCCTTGCATCCAAGACACCTTTGGCGGAGGCGGTTTACGAGTTTGCTCAAAAAGGAAAGCTCGTCCTGGGTATATGCAACGGTTTTCAGATACTTACCGAGCTCCATCTGCTCCCCGGGGCGCTCCTTCCCAACCTGAACATGCGCTTTGTATGTAAGGATGTATTCCTGCGGGTGGAGAGCCATACCACGAGGCTGACGAGAAAGCTCGAGCGGGGAGATGTCCTGAGAATACCGATAGCCCACCATGATGGCAGATATTACGTAGCACAGGAAGAGCTCCGGGATATGGAAGAAAGGGGACAGGTCCTGTTTAGATACTCAACCCCGGAGGGTGATATAACGGAGGACTCCAACCCTAACGGCTCTCTGTCCAACATAGCGGGCATTATGAGTAAAGAAGGAAACGTATTCGGGATGATGCCCCACCCTGAGAGAGCTTCCGAGGATATCCTGGGTAGTCACGATGGTTTGATGCTATGGTATTCGCTCATAAGTGATTAAACTAATACCTTATGAAGTTCTTCAAGCTTGAGCTTAACTCCTATGAAGATCGCTATCAGCTCTGGTTTGTGGGAGAAGAAACGCTTACAGAAGAGGACTTCGGGAACGCAATATCGGAAGCCATGCTTGAGGTCTTCCGCACTTTAGACAACACGGTAGAGGATTCACCGCAGGTAAAGAAGGACTACCCCCTATTTGTGCTCGCTCTCAATGAGGATATCTTCCTAAAGGCCATGGAGAGGGCGGGCTTTAAGCTTCTCAAACCCGATGTAGTCATAAAGGGAGATTCCTACTCCGTCCTGTGGGAAACACCCGAAGGGAAGAAAAAACTTACACCCCTCAGAGACAGGGGAAAGCTTGAGAACTTTATAGTAAGCAAGGGGGTTGAACTCTCTGATGAAGACCCGAGCAAGCTTATATTTGAAGAGTTCTGATAAAGGAGGGAGAGCTATGAGGATTCTTTACCTCTTGCTTCTGACAGCCTTCTCCCTGAGCTTCTCCATTACAGCCTACGTAATTGAGAAGGAAGAGACCACAAAGGGAATGATGGAGATGAAGAAGAAGGTAACCA
>CAYSNS010000218.1:0-2990 GCA_964432395.1 uncultured Aquifex sp.
GCGGTTTCCATGGCTAATTGGTAGTTGATATTGCCTCTTTCCCTAAGCTCTCATCGACTATTATCACATCCGCTTTCTTGACAAAGTCCGAGCTTATGTCCTTGACGTTACTCACCACACCTACCACCTTTCTTTCCCTTAGTAGTTTCTTTTCTATTCTCTTCCTACTTTTTGGGTCTTTAACCTTCAACACTTTCATGCCTCTTACCTCCTTTATTGTATTTGTAACGCACATATGTTAAGAGTTCGTTAACCTTCGCAACATCCGTCCTTGGCTTTCTTTCTGGAGCCTCTCCAGAGGAGTATAGAGCTTACCAAGACAAGGCCTATAACGAGTATTATATCTACAGCTTCCATTAGCTCTTATTTATTTAAAGTTATGGCGACCATAAAGGAATGTCCAGAGGACTTCGTGGTGAAGGAGATAAAGAAGCTAAGGTTAAAAGACAGGGGAGAGTTTGACTACTTCCTTCTCAGGAAAAAGGGTATAACCACACTGGACGCTGTTAGGAGAGTGGCAAGGGAGCTCGGGGTTGAAGAGCACAGGATAGGCATAGGAGGACTCAAGGACAAGGATGCGATAACAGAGCAGTATATATCGGTGCAAAAGCCTCTGAGAATAAAGGAGTTAAGAGATGGTGAGCTATCATTGACTTTCCTGGGCTACTGCGACCAACCCATAAAGCCCGGTGAGATTGAAGGCAACTACTTCGAGATAAAGATGAGGAGGTTGAACAGAGGAAAGATACAGCGCTTACACGACAGAATAGAACTCGTTAAAAGGTTCGGTTTTGAGAACTACTTCGGTGAGCAGAGGTTCGGTTCTGCCAAGTTTGCGGACATGTTCATAGCCAAGCTCTTGCTGGAGGAAAAATACGAGGAAGCGCTAAGGGAATACCTTACCTCTATGGCGGACAAGAGACGCAAAAAGGCACTTTTAAAAAGCTGGGGTAGATGGAGCGAGTTTATGAGGTTGATGCCCCAAAACTCTTCCATAGAGAAGGGTGTAGTGAAGTCTCTGATGCGAGGAGCATCCTACGAGGAGGCGTTAAGGAGACTGCCCAAGAGGGTAAAGCTCCTGTTCTCCTTCGCCTATCAGAGCTATCTCTGGAATAGATACCTGAGCACCTTTGTTAAGAGGTATTTCAAACACTGCGGGGTGCCTTTTCTGAAATGGAGTTTAGCCTTCACGACGGAGATGAGCGAAAGAGTTTACCAGGACATAAAAGGGCTGGAAATCCCCTTTCTGGGAATCGAGCACAAACCAGCGGACACAAAGATAAGAATTATCATCGGCGAGGTGTTGGAGGAAGAGGGACTGAACGCTTTGAGGTTGGATGTGAATAGGGTGGGTATAAAGCTCTTTACCGACGGTTTGAGAAAGGCCTTTGTTCACCCTCGGGAGATGAAGGTCCTCGACGTGGGTGAGAGCTCTATGAGGATATCCTTTGTTCTTCCTCCCGGAAGCTATGCTACGGTCCTTCTTCGTAAGCTCCTTTGCTCCTCCATTTAACCTGCCCTATATTTATTGAGCCATGAAGGTATCCTTTATAACCCTCGGCTGTCGTATGAACAGGTTTGATACGGACCTGATAAGAGCAAAGTTCCTGCAGGCGGGTTATGAGTGTGTTCCCTTTGAGGAAAAGGCGGACGTATATATAATTAACACCTGCACGGTGACCTTTGGAGGAGATAGGGCTTCAAGACAGGCCATCTACAGAGCTAAAAGGACGAACCCCGATGCGGTTGTTGTAGCTACAGGCTGTTACGCTCAGGTCAAGCCCCATGAGCTTGCCTCTCTTAAGGAAGTAGACCTTGTAGTGGGCAACACCCACAAAAGTGAGATTCTCAAGCTCGTAGAGGAGTTCTTAGAAAATAAGAGAAGAAGGGTCGCCGTGGGTGAGATATTTCGGGAGGGTGAGGTAAAAAGTTTCGACACGGTCCTTTACTTTGAGGACTCGAGACCTTTTCTAAAGATTCAGGAGGGATGTAACAAGTTCTGTAGCTTTTGCGTTATACCATTTGCTCGGGGAAAGGTGCGGAGCGTCCCCCTGGACAGAGTGGTGGAGCAGGTGCGCTTGGTTACAGAGAGAGGTTTTGAGGAGGTAGTTCTCTCGGGAACACAGCTCTCTCAATACGGCTGGGACATAGGGACCTCTCGGTCGGAGCTTTTAAGAGAGCTTGTTAGAATAGAATCGCTAAAGCTTATACGTCTTTCCTCAATGCATATAAAAGAGCTTCCACAGGACCTGCTGGAGCTGATAACCTCTGAAGAGAAGATAGCCCCTCACTTTCACCTTTCCCTTCAGAGTGCATCGGACAGGATTCTCAATCTCATGAAGCGAGGCTACACCTTGAGGGAGTTCAGGGATGTATGCGAGTTTATCCAGTCTCGAAGGGAGATAAGCGCTATAGGGACGGATATAATAGTGGGATTTCCTACCGAGAGTGAGGAAGACTTTGAAAAGACCCTGCGGTTTGTGGAGGAGTTCCCCTTTGCCTATATACATGTATTCCCTTATTCGGACAGACCCTTTACGAAGGCATCGGAGATGGAAAACAAGGTTCCCGAAAGGGTAAAGAAGGAGCGAGTTCATATACTGCAGGAGCTCGGAGAGAAAAAGCGTAAAGAGTTTCAAAGAAAACACGCAGGCAGAACCCTGAGAGCTACCGTGTTGAGCGATAACAAGTTGCTCACCGAGAACTACATAACCCTTGAGAGTCAGAGCGGGTTGAAAGCTGGTAGGGTGGTGCGCATCACCCTCAAGGCTTAGTTTGGCTTATCATATCTCTATGCGCAGGAAGCTCGCAGTTGCAGGGAGTTTTTATCCCTCGGAGGCTGATAAACTGAGCAGGCTCCTTGACCTTCTGTGCGGTGAGGAGGAAGCCCAAAAGACAGATGCAAAGGCTGTTCTCGTTCCCCATGCGGGTCTTGTTTACTCAGGAAGGACCGCTTGCGCGGTGTATAAGAGAGTAAGGATTCCCGAGAG
>CAYSNS010000219.1:0-2988 GCA_964432395.1 uncultured Aquifex sp.
CTCGCCCGAAAGGACTCCCGCCTGTATTGCAGCGCCCACTGCAACTACTTCATCGGGGTTCACACCTTTGTGAGGTTCCTTACCGAAGAACTCCTTTATCTTCTGCTGAACCAGGGGTATCCTCGTTGAACCGCCCACAAGGACTATGTCATCTATTTCTTGGGGACTAAGCTTTGCATCTTCGAGAGCCTTCTTGACTATGTCCATAGTTCTGTCTATCAGGTCCTTTATCATCTCTTCCAGTCTTGCCCTGGTCAGTTTCTTTTGAAGGTGCAGGGGCTGGTTGTTGCTCGGGTCTATGGTTATGAAGGGGAGATTTATCTCGGTCTCAAGTTTGAAGGAAAGCTCTTTCTTTGCCTGCTCCGAAGCTTCTTTTAGCCTTTGAAGGGCGGTCTTGTCGTTTCTGAGGTCTATACCTGTTTCCTTCTTGAACTCTTCTATGAGCCACTCCATTATCCTTTCATCTATGTTTGCTCCTCCAAGATGTGTATCTCCGCTCGTAGCTTTAACTTCTATAACACCGTCTCCGCCCTCAAGTATGGAAACGTCAAAGGTTCCCCCACCGAAGTCGTAAACGAGTATCTTTACGTCGCTCTTTTTATCCAGCCCGTAGGCTAAGGCCGCTGCGGTAGGTTCGTTCAAAATTCTTAAAACCTCAAGACCCGCAATCTTACCCGCATCCTTTGTAGCTTGTCTCTGTCTCTCGTTGAAGTAAGCGGGAACGGTTATGACCGCCTTGGTTATCTTCTCACCCAGGTAAGCCTCCGCAGCTTCCTTAAGCTTTCTGAGAACATGGGCTCCTACCTCTTCAGGCCTTATAACCTTACCCGCATTTGGGACATCAAAGGCAGCATCTCCTTTATCATCCGCAACTACTTTGTAGGAGACCCTTTTGGCTTCGTCCTTTACCTCTTCAAATTTCCTTCCTATGAACCTTTTAGACTCGTATATGGTATTCTCAGGGTCAAGGACAGCCCTTCTCTTTGCGGGTTCACCGACCAGAATTTCTTTCTCCTTTGTCCAGGAGACTACAGAGGGCGTTAGCCTTGCTCCTTCCTGGTTCTGTATCACAACCGCTTCATCTCCCATCATCACGGCGACAACCGAGTTGGTGGTTCCCAGGTCTATACCCAGTATCTTTTCCGCCATCTTTCCTACCTCCTGTCTGTTCTTCTCAGGAGATATTTTAAACCTTTAGTCTATTATTGTCAAGTTTTATAAAAAGAATCTTTACAGGTTAGACGCTTGCACCCTTCGGGTTTACAATCATTACCATGCGAGATGATATAGTGCTGGAGGTAAACGGCAAAAGGGTCAGGCTCAAAGACTTTCCCATGAGGGCACTCAAGGGAACCATACTGGGCTTTGTGAAGAGCCTCAACCTTGAGGAAGAGCCAAAGGAGATAAGAATAAAGATAAAGGTAGATGAAGAAGATAAGGGAAGTTCTTGAGTTTGAAGTGGATTCCCACAGCCGTCTCGACACCTTTCTCGCAAAGGTCTGCCCTGAGCTTTCCCGCAGTTACATAAAGAAGCTTATAGAACAGGGTTTCGTTTCCATAGCGGGAGAGAGAAAGAAGCCCTCCTATCGTGTTAAGCCTGGGGATAAAGTTAGGATAGAAATTCCCGAGGCAAAGCCCTTAGAAATAAAGCCCGAGGATATTCCTATAGACGTGGTTTACGAAGACGAAGATGTTCTGGTTCTGATAAAACCCTGCGGTCTTGTGGTTCACCCATCACCGGGGCACATCGGCGGAACTCTGGTAAACGCTCTCCTACATCACACAGAAAATCTGTCCTCCATAGGAGGAGTTGAGCGTCCCGGGATAGTCCACCGCCTTGACAAAGAGACCATGGGGCTTATGGTAGTTGCTAAGAACGATACCGCTCACAGGTCACTCAGTGAGCAGTTCTCCCAAAGGAAAACAGAAAAGCTCTACAAGGCTATAGTTGTGGGAATACCAGAAAAAGAGCACGCTGTCATAGACATGCGAGTAGGTAGGCATCCGGTGGAACGCAAAAAGTTCTCAGTCCGTTCACCCTATGGGAAACCTGCAAAGAGTGAGTTCTGGGTGCTGGAAAAGTTCCCAAAGCTGAACCTTAGCCTCCTTAGGGTCAAGATATACACAGGTCGCACTCACCAAATAAGGGTTCACCTCTCCGCTCTCGGACATCCTGTAGTAGGAGACAGAACTTACGGCTTTAAGAGCTCAAAAGTTCCGGAGGAGGTGAGGAAACTGCTAAAGGGGTGCAACATGCTACTGTCCTACAGGCTGGGCTTCCTCCATCCATCAAGGGGAGAGTGGCTTTCCTTTGAAATTCAAGAGGTATCTCCATTCAAAGAGGTGCTTGAAAGGATAAGAGAGTTAGAGCGTTCCCTTGGTTGATGGTATATCTCCCCCTACGAAACTTACAGCTTCTCTTAAAGTTAGTGCAAAGGACTTGAAGCAGGCTTCCGCTACGTGGTGAAGTATCTTACCCTCTATTACCCTTATATGAAGGGTGCTCTTGCTTTCTAAGGCAAAACCTTTGAAGAACTCCCATATGAGCTCAAAGTCAAAGTCGGTTATCTTTCCCCTTAAATTCTTATCTTCATAAAAGAAGAGACCCCTACCGGAAAAGTCTATTGCGGACATAACGAGGGCTTCATCCATAGGGACTATAGAGTCGCCGTATCTCCTTATCCCCTTTTTACTACCCAGCGCTTCCGCAAAGGCTTGCCCTAAGACTATACCGCAGTCTTCAACCGTGTGGTGGTGCGATACGTGGATGTCTCCTTGAGCTTCTACTTGGAGGTCAAACCTACCGTGTTTTGCGAAGCTTTCCAGCATATGGGTAAGGAAACCTATTGGTGTGTCTACTTTATATTCCCCCGTGCCATCAACGTTTATGTAGAGCTTTATTCTTGTCTCCCGTGTTTCCCTAACGATATGAGCTTCTCTCATGGTTGAATGGTAGGCGCGAGGGGACTCGAACCCCTGACCTCCGGC
>CAYSNS010000220.1:0-2978 GCA_964432395.1 uncultured Aquifex sp.
AGAACGAAAGGCATGAAAGTCTGTCCCTCCTGCGGTGGGAAGGGATACATAGAAAGCGGTAACTGGTTCATGCGGGTGAGGGAAACCTGCACGAGCTGTATGGGAACGGGAGGTATTTACCAACCCTGCCCCGCTTGTTCGGGCAGAGGCGCTCTTCCCAAGAGGGAGAAGATAAAGGTTCGCATACCTCCGGGCGTCGATACAGGTTCAAAGCTCGTTGTAGAAGGCAAAGGCCATCCGGGCAGGTTCGGAGGGCCTCCTGGAAACCTATACATACAGGTTAAAGTAAAACCCCACAGAGTCTTTAAACGCAAGGGAGATGACCTGCTCGTAGATGTGAACGTAACCTATCCCGAAGCTGTCCTTGGTGCTCAGATAGAGGTGCCCACAATAGAAGGTGGGAAAATAACCGTTAGCGTTCCTGCTGGAACGAAACATGGGGACCTTATAAGGGTGAGCGGATATGGTATGCAGAGACTGAGAGGCACGGGAAGAGGAGATATGTATGTGAGAGTAAACATAGATGTGCCCAAGATAGGTATGCTTGACAAGGTATTTAAAGATGGCAAGAAGATTGAAAAGCTCTTGAAAGAGTTGCAAGAGCTCCTCCCTAAGCCTGAGAGAATACAAGAGAGGTAACAGCCATGAAGAGGAAAGGACTCTATACCATAGGTGTTGTGGCAAAGATGTTTGATATACACCCACAAACCTTAAGGTTATACGAGAGAGAAGGACTCTTAAAGCCTTCCAGAACAGAAGGAAACACACGCCTATACTCTGACGAGGACCTTGAGAGGCTGGAGTTCATACTCTTCCTTACACGTGAACTGGGAGTAAACCTTGCGGGTGTTGACATAATCCTCAACATGAAAGAGCAGATAGAAGAGCTCCAGAAGCAGATAGACCAGCTCTTTGAGTTCATCCAACAAGAACTTGCAAAGATATACGAGGGGGAAGAGCTGAGAAAGGCGATAGTGAGCGTTCCCAAGAGAAAGGTTATGAAGCTGGAAGATATCATACCTTCAAAAAAGAGCGAGCAGTAAACTTAAGACCCATGAAGAAGCTCCTCGTTCATATATGCTGTGCACCGGACGCTCTATACTTTCTGGAAAGGTTAAGGGAAGACTATCCCGACTATGAGCTAATAGGCTTCTTCTACGACCCGAACATACACCCGTATGAAGAGTATCTGCTTAGGCTGGAAGAGACCAAGAGGGCCTGTCAGAAGCTCGGTATTGAGCTCATAGAGGGCGAATACAACGTAGAGGACTGGCTGATAAAGGTCAAAGGGCTTGAAAAAGAACCCGAGAGGGGCCAGCGGTGCTCTATATGCTTTGATTTCAGGCTTGAGCGCTCGGCAAGGCTTGCTCATGAGCTGGGCTGTGAAGGTATGACCACGACCCTTCTTATGAGCCCCAAGAAGAAGTTTGAACAGCTCAAGGAGAGCGGTGAGAAGGTTACGAAACCTTACGGTATAGACTTTCTGGCTGTCAACTATCGCAAAGGAGGGGGAACACAGGAGATGTTCCGGCTGACTA
The DNA here is from genome assembly GCA_964432395.1 of uncultured Aquifex sp. Classification (GTDB taxonomy): domain Bacteria; phylum Aquificota; class Aquificia; order Aquificales; family Aquificaceae; genus Hydrogenivirga. The sequence goes on from CAYSNS010000220.1 coordinate 1,539, forward strand.
GGGAAAACCAGATATACCAGCAAGATTACTGCGGTTGTGTCCACGGACTTGTTAACCAGAAGGGAGAAGACGCCCTGTGGGATATGGTCTCTTTCGGGGGAAGGCCTCCCGGTTCAAAGGAGGAAACTCTGTTTATAAAACAGCTCAGAACCTTCTGTGAAGCCTATTCTCTTGAAGTTCGTGAGTTTGAATTTCCCTTTCTGAACTGGAGCGTTCTGGAAGGTGGATTGTGGATAGGAAAGGAGCCTGTCCCCTCCTTGGTCTTTCCTTACTCTCAGTCCATACGGGGCAAGGTCAGGGCAGATGTAGAAAAGGTCGTTGGAAACACCCTATACCTTAACAAGCAGTTCGTTCGTATAGTGCTGGTAAATAAGCTTGAGAGTTTTCCGCTGGACCGCATTCCATTCACTATAAACCCGACCTTCCTCGTTCCTGACTCCTATAAGGACAAGCTTTTGAGCAACCGCATAGATGCTACACTGAAGACAACCTTCAAGGAAGGGGTCTCGAGGGTTCTCGCTGTGGGCAACCTGTCTGCGGAGTCTACGGTAGGCTTTCCAGCGGACACCCTCCAAGATGGAAAGGGTCTCAGCCTTGAGCTAATAAAGACCTTTATAGGTGACAGAAGGGAGGACATTGTAGGCGGAAAGCTCCTTGTCCTCGTCCTGGGAGCGCACTCTTTCGGGAGGATAGGGCAGAGGTTCTTTGAAGAAGTGACGGGCGTCAGGGTAGAAAGTGTCGTAGACTACTCATCAACCGAGACCCAACTCCTTTAGCTTTCTCCACAGGGTGGTTCTGTGCATACCCAGAAGCTTTGCTGCAAGGCTCTTGTTGCCTCCCGTCTGTTCTAAAGCCCTTTTGATACGCTCCGCCTCGTCCCCGCTTTGGGATTTCGGTCTTAGGAAACGTCCCCTTTTCACCTCTTCCGGCAGGTCTTCCTCACTTATGACCGTGCCTCTGCTCACTACGACCGCGCTCTCTATTATGTTCTCCAGCTCTCTTATGTTGCCGGGATAACTGTATTCTAAAAGAAGTTTCATAGCGGGGGGTGATACACCTCTTATCTTCCTTTTGTGCTCTTTAGAAAACTTCTCTATGAAGTAGCTCACCAGATAGGGGATGTCTTCCCTTCTCTCCCTCAAAGGCGGGAGCTCTATCCCTACCACATTGAGTCTGTAGTATAGGTCTTCCCTAAACTTACCTTCACGAACCAGCTGTTTCAGGTCCCTGTTGGTAGCTGCTATTATCCGCACATCTACCTTTCTGGGTTTGACGTCTCCTATTCTTTCAAACTCCTTATCCTGTATAAGGCTCAGTATCTTTACCTGTAGGTGTAGGGGGAGGTCTCCTATCTCGTCAAGGAAAAGCGTCCCTCCGTTGGCTATCTCTACCTTACCGGGTTTGCTCCTAACCGCTCCTGTAAAAGCTCCCCTTTCATAT
>CAYSNS010000221.1:0-2919 GCA_964432395.1 uncultured Aquifex sp.
CTTCCGTTAAACGCATAAAGGACTCTCCCAAGAGAACCCCAGAGGAGACCGCAAGGCTTCTCTTTGACACATTTCCAAGGCTACTTGAGTTTGAGAGTGGTGAGTATGTGGATGTTAGGAAGATTGACTAAGTGGGTGTGCTCCTTTATCCTGCTGTTTTTAGTTCTCAATGGGTGTGCCCCGGTAAAGACTTCTGCAAAGCTTACTGACACACGGAAGGTGTTTGCACCCGAAAGGAGCGCGCCGGATTTAAAAGAGGAAAGCTTGCAAAAGCCTGTGAGGGCCAAATATCCCGTCAGGGTTATGTTTGTAGGCGACAGTATGGTTGAGGCGGTCAAATCTCATTCCGCCACACTGTGTGAGCAAAAGGGTTTTAAGTGCAAATTCCTCTTTAAGAGAGGTCTGAGGACGGACGCATGGAGCAGAAACATATTCTGGGGAGCGGAGCTCGTGATGAGTATAAAGAGTTTTAAGCCCGACGTGATAGTTCTGTCTTCGGGAACGAACGATATATACAACAACGAATCTCCAGAGGAGATATACAGGGATTTCGTGAGCCTAATCGAACTCATCAGACAGGTTTCACAGCGCTATAACCATCACAGCCCGATAATACTGATAGTTTCACCCCCCATACCCAACGACCGCAACCTTAACAAGGTCTTAGAGAACAACTTCTCCTACGTGGAAGGCGTATACGTGATGGACTCCAAGAGCCTTCAGCTCAAGCTCAGAGACGGAATCCACCCGGACGTAAACAGCAGTAAGGTATGGGCAAGCAAGATTGTAGACCTTATAGATAAAAGCCTGCTGGATAGTAGAAGAGGTGGTTAGTGTGCATGCCATACTCCTGCTGGCTACCCTGTTTCTTCCCTGGGTGAGTCTTATATACTCTCTCAATTATGAACGTATAGGCCTTAGTTATGTCCCTGCCAATAAGTGTGTAGAGGTAGCGAAGCTCAAGAGTGAGAAAAGGGCCGTTGGTTATTCCGATGACTTTCTCAAGGCTTTGGACAGGAACTACGTTCTTGAAGACCCTTCCGAAGCTAACCAACAGGAGCTTCGCACGGAGCCCGAGCCCAAACCCAAGCCTATAAAAAGGCTCATAGTGGTGGGAGATTCCCTCGGGGAGGGCTTGTATCTGGCCTTTTATGAAAAGTTCAGGAGGAAGCTAAAGTGTCTGAAGGTCAGGTTCTTTGTAAAGCACTCTACGACTACCATAAGCTGGTCAAGGAACAAAAATTTTCTCAGAGCGATAGCTTCGGGAAAGTACGAAGGAGTTCTTATAGTTCTCGGCGCCAACGAGTTTGCAACGGACAGTGTAAGCCTATACTACAACGTAAACAAGCTCATCCTGAAGATAAGGAAGCTGAACCCTGACATAGAGATATTCTGGCTCGTTCCACCTGTTCCTAACAAAAATCTCAGGAAGTTCGTTGAAGAAGCTCTGGGAGAAGAACGCACCATAGCTATTGAAGACTTCATTGATGAGATACCCCTGTCTAAGGACCGCATACATCCCGACATAAGAAGGGGCGGGTATAGAAAGCTCTGGGGCATCCTGCTTCGTATGTGGGCAAAGGAGGGCAGGTTAGCCTGCGAGCCATCTTCTACCCAAAGAGGAAAAACCGCTGAGCGGGAAAAACCTTTGAGTTTAAAATAGTTTGCATGTTCTTTCAGGACATAATCTTAAAGCTCCAAAAGTTCTGGGCGGACAGGGGATGTCTGATATGGCAACCCTACGACATAGAGGTGGGAGCGGGGACTATGAACCCTGCCACTTTTCTTAAGGTGCTGGGCAAGGAGCCCTGGAACGTTGCTTATGTGGAGCCATCAAGAAGACCCCAAGACGGAAGATACGGGGAGAACCCCAACAGACTCCAGCACTACTACCAGTTTCAGGTTATTCTAAAGCCTGCCCCCGAAGAACCTCAGGAGATATACCTTGATAGCCTCTCCGCTTTGGGGATAAATGTTTCCGACCACGATGTTAGGTTCGTCGAGGACGACTGGGAGTCTCCTACCCTCGGAGCGTGGGGACTTGGCTGGGAGGTCTGGCTTGACGGTATGGAGATAACGCAGTTCACCTACTTCCAGCAGGCGGGAGGCATTGACCTGGATGAGATATCCGTAGAGATAACCTACGGGCTGGAAAGGATAGCTATGTATATACAGGAAGTTGATAGCGTATTTGACATAAAGTGGAAGGAGGGAGTAACCTACGGTGACGTATTCCGTAGGGCGGAGCGGGAATGGAGCATTTACAACTTTGAGAAGGCGGATACGGACATGCTCTTCAAGCTCTTTGAGCTTTACGAAAAGGAATCCAAGAGGCTTATTGAGGAGGAACTCGTCCTGCCAGCTTACGACTACCTGCTCAAGTGCTCCCACACCTTTAACCTGCTCGATGCAAGAGGTGCAATATCCGTTAAGGAAAGAGCAAGATACATCCGAAGGATGAGCAACACAGCCAAGGAGATAGCTCAGCTGTATATAAAACTCTTGATGACATAAAAAGGTATAAGTTAAGGGACGGTGTGGCGTATAAAGGCTAAACTGCCTACAACCAGTGCGAAGCCCACCAAAGAAAGAAAAGAGAGCTGGGCAGGTTTTAAGCCCCTCAGCAGGTTAAGATGAACCAGTATCGCATAGTAGAGCCATATACCGAGTGTAAGTATTAGTTTGGGGTCGTTTATCCAGTGTCTCCCTAAGTAATCTTTAGCCCACAGGCTCCCGAAAACGAGTGTAAGCGTGAGGAATATAAAACCTGTGTTGAGCAGTATCCTCTCCATCTTGCGCAGGAGATTCACGGGAACCATAAAGCCCCCTATGTGTTTCGCCCTTAGTTTCTTTTCAACGAAAAATTTTATAAAGGACGTTAGACCGGCAAGTATGAGCGAAGCGTAAGACACTCCTGCG
>CAYSNS010000222.1:0-2909 GCA_964432395.1 uncultured Aquifex sp.
CTTTTCCTCTGAACCTTAGCATACTTTCAACCACGCCCGCTGTCTTGACAACCGAGCCCTCCGGGGCAAGGTTTCCAAAAAGTATAGCTATGCCCCCGTCCTCTGAGTAAGGGGAGTCTATCGTCCTGACGACCTCCCCGTCCGCATCGGGGGCTTCCTTTGCTATTTCCCCGAGGGTCTTACCGCTTACGGTAGGTCTATCCAGGTGCAGAAGCCCTTCCCTCTTGGAGAGTTCTTTAAGTATGGTAGGTATGCCTCCGACCCTGTCCAAGTCCTCTATATGGTAGTGAGATGCGGGGGCTATCTTGCACAGGGTGGGTGTTCTCTTTGATATTTCGTTTATCTTGGAAAGGTCATACTCTATACCCGCCTCTCTGGCTATGGCAAGCAGGTGCAGTATGGTATTGGAAGAGCCTCCCATGGCAATGTCAACGGTAAAGGCATCGTCTATAGCTTCCTCTGTGAGTATGTCACGGGCCTTTATGCCCTTCTCCAGTAGCTCCACTACTTTTCTCGCTGCTTCTCTTGCAAGCAGTTCCCTCCTCGGGTCTATGGCAAGGATGGTCCCGTTACCTGGCAACGCTAAGCCCAGAACTTCCGTAAGGCAGTTCATAGAGTTTGCGGTAAACATACCCGCACAGCTCCCGCAGGTGGGACAAGCATTTTGCTCTATAACCTTCAGATCACTCTCCGTTATCTTTCCCGCCTTTAGCTGACCTATTCCCTCAAATACGGATATGAGGTCTACCTTCTTTCCTTCAACCTCACCTGCCAGCATGGGACCTCCGCTGATAAATACGGTGGGAATATTGACGCGCATAGCACCCATGAGCATGCCGGGAACTATCTTGTCACAGTTTGGTATACATATCAGTGCGTCCAGCTGGTGGGCGTTGACTACAGTCTCTATAGAGTCCGCAATGAGCTCCCTTGAGGGTAGAGAGTAGTGCATACCGTAGTGTCCCATCGCTATCCCGTCGTCAACACCTATAACGTTAAACTCTATGGGAACTCCGCCCGCTTTTCTCACCTCTTCCTTTATAGGCTGGACAAACTCCCTGAGATGCACATGTCCGGGAATAATATCTATGTAGGAGTTGGCTATACCTATGAGGGGTTTGTCAAAGTCTTCATCCGATAGACCACAGGCCCTTAGAAGAGCTCTGTGAGGTGCCCTTTCTACTCCCTTCTTTACTACATCACTGCGGTATTTCATAATAGCCTCCTTAGCGAACGTGATACTAAATATTATTAAGCATGGACAAAAAATTATGATTCCAAACCAACCTGAGACAAGAGTAACCTCACTTTAGTTAAGTTTCTCCCCCACTTAGACTTAATGGAAAGCTTTTCACTACAAGCTCAGATATTCTTGACATGGGAAAGTAAACATTTACTTTAAAACTAAGGAGGGTAGAGCCATGGGTTTTGGGTGGCTTGAGATAACCGTATCCGCTCTACTCATCACCCTTATAGGTGGGACGATACTCACCCGCGGAAGGAGCTGGTTAGACCCTGTTTTCTGGAAGCGCTTTGCCATAGTGGGCTCCCTCGTTATGTTCACCTTCCTGTGGATACTGACCTTTGACACTCTCAGAAAGACCGCGGTAGGGACGGACAGGGTTCCCGACCCGGCGGTGATAAACGAGAAGATAGGTTACGAGATGGACTACAAGCGGGGTTACTTCATGCCCGTTATTCTGGGAGAGGAGCCTCTCTTCGGGAAAGTATATTCTGAGCAGGAAGCTACCGAGCTTCTGGTAAAGGGCAAGCTCGTGATTCAGAGCAGGAACTGTATGGACTGCCACACGCTCTTAGGCAACGGCGCTTACTACGCGCCAGACCTTACGAAAGCCTGGCTTGACCCAAAGTGGGAAAAAGTCATGATGCCCATGACAGGCGCAAAGACAAAAGAGGAAGCTATGGTCAAGTTCCTCATGTACCCGGACAAGTTCGCAACCTGGACAAGAAGAATGCCGAACCTTCATCTGAGCGAAGAAGAAGCCAAGGCTGTGGTCGCATACCTGAAGTGGATGTCCGCCATAGACACAAACGGATTTCCCGACCACTTCGGTAGGTCTAAGCTTGTAAGCCTTGATTAGTAAGGGAGGTCTAAAGATGAGCAAGCTCTACGAGAGCCAGAAGATAGCCCTTCTTTACTTTAGCGTGGCTATAGTTCTCTTCGGTGCACAGCTCCTTTTCGGACTGATAGCAGCTTACCAGTTCATAAACCCCAATTTCCTCTACGACGTTATGCCTTTCTCCGTTAGTCGTATGCTCCATATAAACGCCATGGTCGTATGGCTAATCATGGGTTTTATAGGAGGTATATACTGGCTCCTTCCCTCCGAGACGGGCAGGGACGTCGTGGGTGCAAAGCTGGGTAAACTCGCCTGGTTCCTGCTTACCTCCGCGGTGGGTGTTGTTGTTCTGGTTTACATATTCAAGCAGATAGGTAAGGGGGACTTCTTTACCCTGTGGTTTATAACCGAGGGCAGGGAGTACATAGAGGCTCCCAGGTGGGCGGACATAGGCATAGTTGCGGTGATGCTGATTATATACTTCAACGTCATAGCAACGGTTGTAAAAGCTAAGAGGATAACGGGACTCTTAGGTGTTTTGCTCGTAGACCTTCTTGCACTCGCAGGGCTTTACACAGCGGGAATGTTCTTTACACCCAACATAACCCACGACCAGTTCTGGTGGTGGTGGGTTGTCCACCTGTGGGTTGAGGCAACGTGGGAGGTTCTCGTTGGTGTCCTCATGGGATGGGCACTCATGCACGTTCTGGGGACTCCCAGGAGGATAATAGAGGGCTGGCTCTACCTTGAGGTTCTGCTCGTCTTCGGCACGGGCATACTGGGTCTGGGACATCACTACTACTGGATAGGAACTCCCGAATACTGGCT
>CAYSNS010000223.1:0-2902 GCA_964432395.1 uncultured Aquifex sp.
TTATCCCATATTCGTTCTCGTTGTGGCGACCGTAATAGTTACCGGTATACTCTATTTCTTAGTTCCTACCTTTGCGGAGATATACTCGGGCTTTGGGGCTTCCCTGCCACTTCCTACCCAGATGCTCATAAACGCCTCAAACGCTCTTAGGGAAAACATACTTTACATAGTGGGTGGCGTAGTTGCCTTTTCCGTATTGTTCAGAATCCTCTATACCAGAAACTACAACTTTAAAAAGAGTGTTCACAGCTTCATACTCAGGCTACCCAAGTTCGGTGACCTTGCACTGAAAAGCTCCATGGCAAAGTTCAGCAGAACCTTGGCCACTTTGTTTGCGAGCGGTGTGTCCATAGAAAGGGCGCTGGAGGTGGCGGGAAAGGTTGCAGGGAATGTGGTTATAAACGAGGCGGTTGAACAGGTCAGAAAAGAGGTCACGGAAGGACAGGCCATGTGGTCCTCCATGGAAAAGACCGGTCAGTTCCCGAAGCTCATAGTTGCCATGGTTAAGGTAGGGGAGGAAACGGGAAGGCTTGATGAGATGTTGGATACCATAGCCAGATTTTACGAGGATGAGGTTGACAGGACGGTAGAAGGACTCATAACGCTGATAGAGCCCGCGCTGATTGTAATCCTCGGAAGCATAGTAGGCGTCATCCTGATAGCCCTCTACATGCCCATATTCAAGATAGGAGAACTGGTTCAGTAGTATACTTAAATTCACTATGAAAGAGTTCTGGGTTTGGGTAGAACCTTACGATAAGAAGCTTGTGACCACCGCTCTTGAATCGGGAGCAACTGCGATAGTTATTCCAGAGGAAGATAAGGCAAAGGAAGCCAGGTCTCTTGCAAGAACAACGGTCGTATCTCCCCAAGGCGACCTGAAACTCGGTGAGGATGTAGTATACGAGCTTATAAAAGGTAAAGAAGACGAGGAAAGGGCTGCTAAATACCCTCCCCACGTTAAGGTGATAGTTGAGACGACCGACTGGACCGTTATACCCCTTGAAAACCTTATAGCTCAGAGGGAGGAGCTATACGCGGTGGTCAAGAACGCTCATGAGGCGGAAGTCGCACTGCAAACTCTGGAGAAGGGTGTCAAAGGAGTCGTGCTAAAAACAAAAGACATAAACGAAATAAAGCGGGTGGCTAAGATTATAGAGTCAACACAGGAAAAGCTTGAGCTCCTTGTGGTCAAGGTAACAAAGATTTTACCGTTGGGATTGGGTGACAGGGTCTGTGTAGATACTACTTCACTGATGAGCAGGGGAGAGGGCATGCTGGTGGGTAACTCCTCGGGAGGGATGTTTTTGGTGCATGCGGAAACGGAGGAAAACCCCTACGTTGCCTCAAGGCCTTTCAGGGTGAACGCGGGAGCGGTCCATATGTATATAAGAGTTCCTGACAACAAAACTAAGTATCTGTGTGAACTCAACGCAGGTGACCGGGTAATGGTATACAACCATGAAGGTAAGGGAAGGGTAGTTTACGTGGGGAGGTCAAAGGTAGAGAGAAGACCCATGCTCCTCATAGAGGCGACTTACGAAAATAAGAAGCTAAGCTGTATCCTGCAGAACGCGGAAACTATAAGGCTCACCAGACCGGACGGAACACCCCTGTCGGTAGCTCAGTTAAAGGAAGGAGATGAAGTGCTGGGCTACATAGAGGAGGCGGGTAGACACTTCGGCATGAAGGTAGAGGAGACAATAATAGAGAAGTAGGAGGCTTAAGATGGTGGCTTTCATAGCCCTGATTTTGTTTATTACAGCGCTCTCCTTCTCCCAAGACATACTTAAGCTGGGCGCAGCGGTCTCTTTCAGCGGAAAGTATGCCAAGGAGGGTGAACTTCTCAAGAGGGGTTACGAGCTGTGGAAGGATAGGGTTAACTCCCTCGGAGGGATAAAGGTAGGTGATAAACGCTACAAGGTTGAGATAGTTTACTACGATGATCAGAGTGACCCGAAAACTACCGCAAAGCTGGTAGAGAAGCTCATAACGGAGGACGGTATAAAGTTTATCCTCGGTCCCTACGGAAGTTCTCAGGTGTTCGCCTCCGCGGGCGTGGTAGAAAAATACGGAGCCATAATGGTTCAGGGAGGCGGGGCATCTTCAAAGATTTACAAGCAGGGCTACAGGCACATATTCGGAGTTTTCAACACCGCTCCCGACTATGGGAGGAACCTTATAGAGCTCGCCTCAAGCTTGAGCCCTGAACCCAGAAGCGTAGCCATAATCTACGAAAAGGACATATTTTCCGAGGATGCTGCTCGCGGAGCCCTGGAGAGTGCCAAAAAGAAAGGCCTGAAAGTTGTCCTCTTCGAAGGCTACCCGAAAGGAACGCAGGACCTCTCGTCCTTGATGCTCAAGATAAGGCTTAAGAAACCTGACGTCGTTATAGGTGCAGGGCACTTCAAGGACTCGGTTCTTGTAATAAAACAGCTCAAGCAGTTTAGGATAAATCCCAAGTTCGTAGGACTGACCGTAGGACCGCCGGTTCCTGCCTTTGTCAAAGCCTTGGGAAAGGACGCGGAGTACATATTCGGACCCGTGCAGTGGTCAAAGAGCTTTAAGTACAAGGACCCTCTGTTTGGTAGCACTGAAGGTTTTGTAAAAGCCTACAGGGAGAAATACGGAGAGGACCCCGAATACCATTCCGCGGGCGGAGCAGCTGCAGCGCTCGCTCTACAGCTTGCCATAGAAAAGGCGGGCTCGCTGGAAATAGATAAGGTCAGGAAGGCACTCCTTACTATGAAAGAGGAAACCTTCTACGGCGTGATAGGATTTGATAAAACGGGAAAGATAGTTACCAAGCCTATGGCTGTCATTCAGATTCAGGGAGGAAAGCCCGTGACCGTGTATCCCTTCAAGGAAGCACAGCCCGTATATCCCAAACCCAAGTGGAAGT
>CAYSNS010000224.1:0-2897 GCA_964432395.1 uncultured Aquifex sp.
GGCGGAGGTGTTACCATACCTGTCTATGTTGATGAATACCTTTTCCCGCGGTATTCCGAGCTTGTCCGCCAGGGAGTTTATTATCCTTACGTTCGCCTGGTGAGGTATTACGAGGGATATTTCCTCCGGAACGACACCTGCGGACCGCATAACCTCCCTGCAAACCTCTTCCATATTTCTGACCGCCACCCTGAAAAGCTCCTTCCCTTTCATCCTTATGTATCCGCACTTGTCCGCATAGAGTATGTCCCACATCGAGCCGTCTGAATACATCCTTGAAGAGAGAACAGCGCTGGGACCTTCCGAACGTTCAAGGACAACAGCTCCCGCACCGTCACCGAAGAGCACACAGGTGCTCCTGTCTTCCCAGTCAACAATCTCCGACAACCTCTCCACACCGACGAGCAAAACTTTCTCCGCCTTCCCGGACATAAGAAGCCCATCCGCAACCTCTAAAGCATACAGGAAACCGCTACAGGCAGCGGAAAGGTCAAAGGCATAAGCTCCGCTTATACCGAGTTCACTCTGCAAGAGACAGGCGGTTGAGGGAAATCTCTTGTCGGGCGTCAGGGTGGCCACTATCACCGCATCTATGTCTTGAGCTTTTATGCGAGACCTTGTCAAAGCCTGCAGGGAAGCCTCCTTTGCCATATAAGTGACGCTTTCTTCCTTCGCTATCCTCCTTTCCTTTATGCCGGTTCTTGTAGTTATCCATTCGTCGGAAGTGTCTACAAGCTTCTCAAGGTCAAAGTTCGTCAGTTTATGAGAAGGAAGGTAGACTCCGGTCCCTGCTATTCTCGTTCCCATCTAAGCGTTCACCTCTTGGGGAATAAGTCTGTTTATATTTTCTACCAGCTTGGCATTAAAGTCGTGGTTTAGAAACTCCCCCGCCACCCTTATAGCGTTCTTAATAGCCTTTGCATTTGCCTTCCCGTGAGTTATTATCACGGGCTTTTTCGCTCCGAGCAGTGGTATTCCTCCATACTCCGTAAAATCCGCCTTCTTCCGAAACCTGTTCAGAGCAGGCATAAGCAGAAAGGCTCCGAGCTTTGCCAGGAAGCTCCTTCTTATCTCCGCCTTTATCATCTGAACTACAGCAAGGCCGAGGCTTTCACTCGCCTTGAGGATTATATTCCCTACAAATCCATCGCATACTATAACATCAAAGCTACCCGCGTATATGTCTCTTCCCTCCGCATTCCCTAAAAAGTTGAGTCCGCTCTGCTTCAGAAGCGGATAGGTTTCCTTTACCAGTTCGTTTCCCTTGCCTTCCTCTTCTCCTATGCTGAGTAATCCCACCCTGGGGTTCTTTATACGGAGTATTTCTTGAGCGTAAGTATGCCCTATTACTGCAAACTGCACGAGATGTTTGGGTTTTGAGTCTACGTTGGCTCCCACATCTATAAGGACGGTTTTACCCTTCGGGTTTGGCAGGGCAACACCTATGGCGGGGCGCTCCAGAGCACCTTCAACGCCTACGATGAACTTACCTACAGCAAGAACCGCGCCCGTGTTACCTGCGGAGATGAGACCCTGAGCCTTCCCTTCCCTGACGAGCTTAGCACCCACAAAAAGGGATGACCTTTTCCTCTTAAGAACGGTCGAAGGGGGTTCCTCAAAGCTCACATTGTCAGGGGCATCTACCACTTCCAGCAGTGGATTCTCAAGCTCTCCTGACCTTTTGAGGATAGGTTCTATCTTAGACCGGTCGCCTACAAGGTATATCTTGTATCCGAGCTCTCTGGACGCTAAGATACCACCTCTGACTATTTCAAGGGGAGCGTAATCCCCCCCGTTGCAGTCAAGGGCAAAGCAGTAATTGCTCATCAGTCTACGCTGAGCACTTCCCTTCCTTTGTAGTACCCACAGTAGGGACAGACCCTGTGGGGAAGTATTTTCTCACCACAGTTAGAGCACTCGCTCAGAGAAGGGATGCTTCTTTTGAACTTATTGAAAAAGCTCTGGGACCTTCTCTGATTCCTTCTCCATTTGGAAGTTTTAGCCTTGGGAACTGCCATTGTTAAACCTCCTAATCACTGAGCAGATTTTTTAGTATAGCAAATCTGGGGTCGCTGGGCTTTTCCTCCTCAAGTATCAAGGAGGGATGTCCTACACCCCTGCAGTCCGGACTGCACAGAGGCTTCATCGGTATGCTGAGGATTATCTCCTCCCTCACAAGCTCTTCCAGATACAGTATGTCCTTTTCCTCCAAGACAGACACCTCTAAGTCTTCTGGAGAAAGGGCACCGCGTTCGCCCTGCGGATAGTATTCTAAGAGCTTCTCCTTTTCCTGTGATATATCTTTGTCAAACAGCTCCAGGCACCTGCTACATTCCAGCTCAATTTCACCCAGGAGGCTAAGGAAAACCCTATAAGCGCTCCCGTCCTTCGTTATTCTGATAAAGACTTCTACCGGCTTCTTAACGTCACCCAGGTCCGCTGGCAGATTTAAGTCTTCGGGTCTTAGGATGTAGTTCTGTTCAAATATATCCTCTTTCTCAAAGATTTCTTTAAGGTTCAGGACGGTCATGGCTTATCTCCTTGGTCCGAATTCGGGGCTTCATTTAAATATAAGGGATAAGAGAAGATATTGCCAGGAGTAACCTCCTCCCCGCTTCATAGGAGATAGCTATCCCCTCCACGGGCATAAGCTCGGGGCAGTCCAACCCTACCCCCTTTTAAGGCAGGTGAGACCTTCCTTTTGGTTATTGCCGATTATTTGCTTGCTTAGTTTGTGCCTTGTCCAAAAATGGAGCATACGGCAGAACATAACCCATGAAGAGGGACTGGAGAGAATACAACAACCAGCTGGTCAAGAGAGGAGAAATGCTGATAAACCTCCAAGCCTTTTAAGGAGTAAAAGTCCCCAACTTCAAAACTCCGCACTATAGATTTTC
>CAYSNS010000225.1:0-2888 GCA_964432395.1 uncultured Aquifex sp.
GTCTTTGTTCTTGGTTTGATTGGCAGGCAGTAGAGATAGGCTAAGTCCTCTCTTGTCCTTGACAAAGGCTTTCTGGGGAGGGACCCTACCTTCAAGAACGTCCAATATATCGTATACTATCCTGTTCTCAAGCCCGAGAATCATGTCTAAGTTTCTAAGACCTATGTCCGCATCTATGAGGAGAACCTTTTTCCCCAGCTTGGCAAGGGCCACTCCGAGGTTTGCGGTCAGGGTAGTTTTCCCTACACCTCCCTTTCCCGAGGTTACAACTATAACCTGTGTCATCTCTTGCCCCACCTCATACCTTTTCTAATACTATAATACCATTCTCAACTCTTGCCACTTCAGGATATCCGGGAGAGACCCTCTCCGATTCTTCCGAAATAGCTATCTTCTTCCCTATCCTTATCTGCTGAGGTTCCATCCTGAGAGCTACCACAACCGCACTCTCATCTCCCAATGCGCCCGCTATAGCTATTCCTCTCAATGTTCCCATAACTATGATATTACCCACAGCTACGACCTCAGCATCCTTGTTCACATCACCAAGGACGAGAACATCTCCGTTGTGCTCTACCCTCTGTCCGGAGCGAAGAGATTTATCTACCACGAGCAATCTGTCCTTTTTGGTCTCACTACTTTTGCTCCTGGAACCTATGCGGTTTATGCTCTCTATGTTGAGCTCTTTAAGGAACTCCTCCAGGTCCTGAACCCAGTCTTGGGGAATTTCGGACAGGTTCTCCAATAGGAAGTAACTTCCCCGAAAGAGCTTTCCCTTTACCTTCTCCTTTATCTCTTCTTTGAGCTTTTCTAAACTTTCTTTTTCCTTTATCCTTATAGCTATAACAGGTAAGGTTAAACCCCTTATCTCTACCACCTTAAAGAAAGATTATAGCTAATGATGATGGTGGTGGTGATGCCCTGAAAACTCTTTCTTGAGAAGAGGACAGGAGGGTGGGCACGAATAGCCTTCCCTCTCTATCTGAATAGTTGTGTGGTCTATGCCGAACTTGCGAACGGACTCCTCTATACTGCGCAGTATGTCGTTGCATGCTGTTATGTCACTGACAACTACGTGGGCGGTAAGCACCACGTTCCCGGATGTTATGGACCACACATGAAGGTCATGAACATCAAGTATGCCCGGAACCTTTCTAATTTCCCTCTCTACCTCTTCGGGGTCAATACTTGCAGGAACAAGCTCCAGCAAAACGTGCAGTGACTCCTTTAGCACCGAGTAAGCCCCCGGCAGAATGAGTAGGGATATGGCAATGCTGAGTATAGGGTCCGCCAGGTAAAAGCCCCAGAAGGTAACCGCAAGCCCTGCAAGGATAGCGGCGACAGAGCCGAGCGTATCGGTAACCACATGAAGGAAAGCTGCCTTGATGTTTATATTGTCCGCGGAGGTTCTGAATAGAAGGTATCCCGCCACAAGGTTAACCACGAGTCCGAGGAAAGCTATCAGGAGCATCTGGGGACCTAAAACAGGTTCGGGATTTATGAATCTCTGGACCGCCTCGTAGGTTACGTATCCTATCAGGGCTATAAGGAAGACACCGTTGATGAGCGCTGCCAGAACTTCCAGCCTGTAGAGTCCGTAGGTCATCCTCTTTCCCTTTGCTCTCTGGACGAGAAATTGAGCAACGAGAGCTATAAACAGGGATACGCTGTCGGTAAGCATATGCCCCGCATCGGAAAGGAGCGCAAGGCTGTTGGTCAGAAAGCCTCCTATAAGCTCTACGAACGCAAAGGAGAATATCAGAGCCAGGCTCAGGCTCAAAGCCTTTATACTTTTGCTCCTGTCCATCCTAAAAGATTATTGCAGTGAGGAAGTAGTCCGTTATGAGTATGAGCATAGATGAGGTCACAACCGAGTTGGTAGTAGCCCTTCCTACGCCTTCGGTTCCTCCTTTCGTGTAGTAGCCAAAGTAACAGCTAACGGTGGCTATTATAAACCCGAAGACAAAAGCTTTGTAGAGCCCACCTACTATGTCGTAAAACTCCGTCAGGTCTATCATCTTTTGCCAGTAGAGATACTCATTTACCTGAAAGAGCTTTGTAGCTACGAGCCATCCTCCGAAGATGCCCGCAACGTTTGAAAGTATGGTCAGGAGAGGGACTCCAAAAGTGGTGGCCAAGAGCCTGGGTGTAACAAGATATCTAACAGGATTTACCGCCATAACCTCCAGTGCGTCTATCTGCTGGGTTATCCTCATAGTTCCTATGTTTGCAGTCATGGCGGAGCCTACCCTTGCAACCACCATAAGAGATGTAAGAACCGGACCAAGTTCTCTACCCATAGAGAGAGCTACAACCGCTCCTATGAGATACTCCGCATTGAATCGGTGAAAGGTTGCGTATGTCTGGAGTGCTATCACACCTCCGGTAAAGGTTGAGGTGACTAAGACAACAAGGGAAGTTTCCGCAGCTATGTATACGAACTGCTCCACAAAGTGCTTTGCTTTGGGAGGGTTCCTGAACAGGAAATAGAGGGCCTGAAGAGCCAAAAGGGTAGCTTTCCCCACCTCCTCCGATAGGAAGAGCAACCGACCTACAAGTCTCAACGTTAAAATCTCCTGATGTGCTCCATGTAGGATATAAACCTTTCCTTAACTTCCTCCAAGAAATCTCCGCCGAACTTCTCCAGGAATGCGTCCGCTATAACTATTGCAAGCATGGCTTCTCCCACCACGGACGCTGCAGGCACAGCGACAACATCTGTCCTTTCCTTTCCTGCCTTTAGTTCTTCTTTGGTGTCTATATCAACGCTACGCAGTGGGTTTTTTAAGGTAGGTATAGGCTTCATAGCAACTCTAACAACTACGGGCATTCCGTTGGTCATTCCGCCCTCCGTCCCACCTAAGTTGTTGGAATACCTGAAGTATCCC
>CAYSNS010000226.1:0-2256 GCA_964432395.1 uncultured Aquifex sp.
AATCTCGCACGAGTGCAGTCCGTAGCGGGGCTAACCGCCCGCCTCCCTGAGCAAAACCAGGGAATAGCTCTCCCTCTGCAGGTAGGCAGGGGGACGTGGGAGGTTTCCCGAAAGGGACGCAAGTTCCCGTTACCTGGGACGGGGGCTATGGGTGCTCAAATACCGCCAGCCGGGTTTCTGGGCACCCTGAACAGGCGGGATACAAATAGCCCGGCACCCGAGCTGTGCAGTCTTGCACGGTTTGGGTAACCAGGTTTCTTATGTCCGATACCGTAGGAAGTGCTGACATTACCGTCGCCAAAGCTCCCAAGTTTAGACAAACGAGAAAGGGACACGTAAGGAAGCACATAATAAACGTCAAAGTCCGTAACGAGATAGGTGTCCTCGCAAGGGTAGCCACTCTGATAGCGGGCAAAGGTTACAACATAGAAAGCCTGTCCGTAGGAGAAACCCATGAACCGGGCATATCCCGCATGACCATAGAGGTAATAGGAGACGACATAGTCATAGACCAGGTTGTAAAGCAACTGCGCAAGCTGATAGACACACTTAAGGTCAAGGACATAACGGACGTTCCCCACGTAGAGAGGGAACTACTGCTGGTCAAAGTTCACACGCCCACAGCCAGAGCAAGGGACGAAGTTCTCAGGATAGTAGAGATATTCAGGGGAAAGATAGTAGACGTCTCTCCTGAGACCTATACCGTAGAGGTGACCGGAGACGAGGAAAAGATAGATGCGATTCTACAACTCCTAAAGCCCTTCGGTATAAAGGAGATGGCTCGGACAGGAAAGGTGGCGATGAGAAGAGAGCTCGCTAACGAGGAGGTGGGTCCCGATTGAAATCTGTTAAGGTCGGGACGATAATCCCTCCTGGAGGGTATAAGGGGGTGAGAATATGGTGGAAGTTCCCAGGCTATCCTCCTTAGCGGGAGAACTGCTTAAGTTCTTCTTTTTCTCTTCCCTCCTGTTTGGGTTGGTCCTATCGCTCGTGCTTTTCCTCTGGACCGACCTTGAACCCTACTATGCGGTTGGGGTGGGTTTTGGTGTAGCTCTGGTATGGGTCATGCTAAACATCCTGTGGACAAAAAGCAAACTGGAGGAGCTCTTTGGGCGTTTACTCTATGTAATAGAGATACTTGAGGACAAGCACACGGGTAAGGCTGTGGTTCCTATACCCATACATGAAGAGCTCCTTGAGATTGTAAAAAGTATAAGAGACCTGGTAGATAGCTTTGAGAGGAGATACCAGAGAGAAATAAGAAACCTTGAGGAGCAGATGGAATCGGTATCGGAAAATACCGCAAAAATACTTAACGCCCTCGAAAAAGTTCAGGAAGGTTACACTGATGTAGAGTTTCCAAAAGGTTTGGACCCTGTAGGAGCCATAGGGCAGGCTGTTGAACACACTCTGACGATGTATCAAAAACGCTTTCTCATAATAAGAGAGAAGCTTTCCCTCTGCTCCCAAGAGCTTGATAGAATGGTTAGCATTTTAAGAGAAAAAGGAGATAAAATAGATTTGCGGGAGGTTGAGGAAATTATAGAGAGGCTCAAGATGGCGGAGGTTGAGATAGAAAACCAGCTTAGTTTTACAAGAAGCTCGCATTAAGGAGGTTAGAAGGAGATGGATAAGTATGAAGCCATACTGCAGGAGCTTATTAAAAACTCAGGTCTGGACGGAGCTGTCCTGGTTAGTGCGGACGGACTACCTATTTCTTCCGTTCTCAAGCCGGGTATAGAGGAAGACAGGGTAGCTGCGATGAGCGCTGCGATTCTTTCTTTGGGTGAAAAAGTTTCAGAAGAGCTCCAGAAGGGGATACTTGAGCAGATAACCATAAAGGGTGTGGACGGGTACGTTATTCTCACGGGTATAGGTCAGGATGCTGTCCTAACCGTTCTTGCAAGTAACACCGCAAAGCTGGGGTTACTTCTCATGGAGATAAAGAAAGCCCAAACCCAGCTCAAGGAGGCTATAGGTTAATAGATGGCTCTAACGGGGGATTTAAATACTTTCAGTTTTGCGGATATCCTGCAAGTTCTTGCAAGGGACAAAAAGAGTGGAGTCCTTCTGGTAGAATGGAAGGACATGATAGTCGCCTACTATGTTAAAGATGGGGAGGTAGTCTTTGCTAGGCCTGTTGACAAAGTGTTTAGGGTGTATACAGATAGAAACTTTGACCAGCTCCTAAACCGCCTGCGTATCAAAAAAGAGGATGTCCACAAGACCGTTGAAAGGTTCTTTCTCTCGAGACTT
>CAYSNS010000226.1:2266-2878 GCA_964432395.1 uncultured Aquifex sp.
AAGTATGAGAGTGACGTTCCTGTCTACTACCCTGTGGAAGAACTCATAATGCGTTCTTCCAGGACACTTACAGAAGAAGAGGTTGAAAGGAAGATATCCGACGAGATGCTCGTGTTTGAAAAATCCCCTTCCATGGATGAAAAGCTCAGCAGAGTGAAGCTGACCGAAGAGGAGAAGAAGGTCTTGTCCCTCGTTGACGGAAACAAAACGGTAGCGGATATAAGAAGAGAGAGCGGTCTTGACAGGCTAACTGTTGACAGGGCACTCTACGGTTTTCTGGCTACAGGCATAATAAGAAGGAAGCGTAAAGAGAAAGCCCAAAAGCCATCAATCACCCTTGACCTCCTTGCCAAGATAATAGAGAAGATAAAACAGCTATGATGAGGGTAAAATGAGGGAAATAAAGAAAATAAAGATAGTTATAGCTGGGCCCTTCGCAGCCGGGAAAACGCAGTTTATAAACACCGTTAGCGAGATAAAGACTGTAGAGACAGAACGTAGAACTTCCGGCGCGGAACGTAGCGTGAAGGACTACACCACCGTAGCTATGGACTTTGGCAAGATAAAGATAGATGACGAGCACGAGCTTTACCTTTTTGGAACGCCGGGGCA
>CAYSNS010000227.1:0-2876 GCA_964432395.1 uncultured Aquifex sp.
AATTTGAGCAGGGCGGTATCGGGGTCGCTAACTATTAACCCTATTTTCTTCTCTATATACGGTAGGGAGTTTCCCTCTTCATCCCTCTCATAGTAGTAAGGATTCCTCTCATAAATTACTCTCTGTCCCTTCACATACTCTTTTATAACCCACGGCCCCGTTCCTACTATATCCCTGGGGTCTGTATTCACGTTCCAGGCTGTATTAAAGCTTCCCTCCCTGACAAACTTCTCCAGCCTATGCTTGGGAAGAATCTCAACACTCAGAGCATTTAGAAAAGGAGCAAAAGGCTCCGGGAGAGTGAACCTTACCGTGTAGGTATCTACCTTTTCTACCTTTATCTTCTTACCCTTAATCGTGAGTATGTCTCTGGTAGAGGAGGGTATGGAGTCGTTATAGTAAACTTTGTTAAAGGTAAAGACCACATCGTCTGCGGTGAACTTCTCGCCATCGTTCCACCTAACATCCTTCCTAAGGTAAAAGGTCCAGACTCTGCCGTCCGGTGAAACTTCCCATCGGGTGGCAAGGTCCGGCTTGACTTCCATAGTTTTGAGGTCAAGCTTGGTAAGTCCAGAGAACACACCTCCGATGACCGCGGTTGAGGTGGTTTCTTGAGCAAGAGCGGGATTGAGGGTTTTCGGGTCTCCGTTTAAAATAAAGCTAAGAGTCCCACCTTTCTTTCCTACTGTAGGGGCAAAGTCTTCAGGATTCAGTCTTATAAGCTCAACCTTTCCCTCTTCGGGAGAGCTCAGAAAGTGAAAAGGTGCAAAGGCTAAGAATAAGACCGCAAGAGCACCTAAAAGGGGACCCATTTACCTCTATTATGATATACTTTTATCGCAATGATAAAGGTGGAGATAGTAACTCCTAAGGGTTTGTCCCTTTCAAAGGAAGTGAATTCCGTAAGCATACCCACGGTGGAAGGTGAGATAGGCGTATTGGAAAACCACATGTATCTTATGACCCTGCTCAAACCGGGGCTCGTTTACTTTGATGGTAATGAAAAAGAAGGCATGGCTGTCACCTACGGTGTAGTTGACGTAACTCCCCAAAAGGTTCTCATACTTGCGGAGGAGGCTTACGAAGTTGGTGAAATAGACGTGGGCAAAGCCAAACAAGAGTTTGAAGAGGCTGTAAGGAAGCTCGCCACAGCCAAGACCTTTGAAGAGATAAAGGAGTGGGAGAAGATAAGGGATAAAGCACAGGCTCTTGTGGAGATAGTTGAAAGGGTCCGCTGAACCAATTCCCTTCTTCAGAGGTAAGCTCCTTCTGTATCAACCCAAAGAGCACAGGGTATCGGTAGACTTGGTTGTTTTCTTGTCCAAACTTCGGGGTATCAAGCACTCTTCCAAGGTTGCGGACCTGGGCGCGGGCTTCGGATTTTTGTCCTTATCTATCGCAAAGAAGTTCCGTTGCAAGGTTAAGGCTCTGGAAAGGGACGGTGAGATGTTCTCCCTGCTCGTGAAGAACATAGAGCTCAACTCTCTGGAAAGGTTTGTAGAGCCGGTTCTTGTAGATATAAGAGAGGTTCATAGGCTCTTCCAAAGAGGAGAATTTGACGCTGTGGTGTTGAACCCGCCATTCTTCCCCGAGAGCTACGGAGTAGGTGATGGGAACAAGCACTTTGAAGAAGACACAACCTTAGAACACTTCCTGCATGCGGGAGCACACCTTCTAAGAGACGGAGGATACATGAACGTGCTCCTGCCTTCTTTCAGACTGACAGAGAGTCTATATCTGATGAAGGAGCTTAACCTATCTCCCAGATTTCTCTCGGTTATATACCCTACACCCCACAAAGAAGGTAAGCTCTGTGTAGTTTCGTGCATCAAAAATGTTCCCGGTCCCCTGAAAGTAGACAGGGCAACCTTTATAAACGATGAGCAAGGCAAGTATACGCGTGAGGTTGAGGAGCTCTTAGAGGGATACATATGATGTGCTATAATGAAACGGATGAAGTTGCCCGAAAGACTCGTCGAGAGAATAGCAAACCGCATCGTTGAAGAGCTTTCCGAAGAGAGAATAATAGAGGCGGAGGACCCGGAAGTTTTTAAAAAAAAGATAATAGGAGTTTTTAAAAAAGCGGAGGAGGAAGAAAAGCTTCTTGACGAGGAAACCAAGCGTATCCTTAAGGAAAAAACGGAGATATTGGAGCAGAACAACCTTGACTACAGAACCGCTTTCAAGGCTGTCAAGGCTAAGCTTGCGGAGGAAAAGAAGATAAATATCAACAGGAGGGAGAGGATGAACCAGATAGCCAACATGATAAGGGACCTCATAATGGAAGACGACACCGTAGAAATATACGAAGACCCTCCCATAATAAGAAAGAGGATTGCAGGTATACTTAGAGATGCTGTAAGAGAAGAGGAGGAAATAGAGCGGAGAGTAAGGGAGAGAATAAAGAAATACTCCCGCAACATACTTGAGGGGACTCCCGAGTGGAACATCCTTTACAGGAGGATATACGAGGACGAGCTCAGGCAGAGAGGTCTTGCCTAAGGAAGGTAAAGCATGGGGTCCTGCCTTATTCCATACTTTATAACCTCGTAGTGAAGGTGTGGCCCTGTGGTCCTACCTGAAGTTCCCACGTATCCCACAACCCTGCCTCTGGACACCTCCTCTCCGGTTTTTACAGAAACGGAAGCCATATGGGCATATAGGGTAGAGTATCCGAAGCCGTGATACAGTATCACCGTATAGCCATAGCCCCTAAGCCATCCCGCAAAGAGAACATAACCGGGTGCAGTTGCCACTACCTCGCTACCGTAAGGCGCGGCGATATCTATACCTGAATGATACTCCCTTCTCCTCCACCTCCAGCCGAAGTCTGAGGTTATAACACCCACCACGGGCCATATACTCGGTCTGGCAGT
>CAYSNS010000228.1:0-2849 GCA_964432395.1 uncultured Aquifex sp.
CTTAGGAACCGGTTTTGAGTTGTTATACTTACTTATCTCATAGCGGGTTATGAGGTTTCTGAGCTTTTGTGCTTTTCCCATGAGCTCTTCAGTCTGCCAGCCTTCGGAATTGAGGATGTTTTCAAGGAGAGAAGGTTTCGTTGAGTCGTAGTATATGCCTACGGGGTCCACTATTAAGGAGAGTGGGGGTTCCTCAAAGCCAAGACCTACAGAGCGTATGAAACCATCTTCAAGAGCCAAATATGGAAGTCCCCACTCCTTAGCCTTCTTTATAGCTTTCTTTGCAGTAGGTTTGTAGCCCCAGCCTGCTATGGCTGTAAGCCCCTCAGGAGATTTGGGGTTAAGGATAACCTTATCCTGCAGAAATACCTCTAAGTAAGGCACGGTTCTTAGGATGCCTCTGGAAAATATACCTACGGGCATAGTTCTTCACTAAGTTTTCGTGTTCTGAAAGCAATAAAGGGAGGATTTTTAAGGTTTTCCTTACCATATCTTAACTCCTCACCACATTCCATATTATCCTCTGCAAAGAGGATAACGCCCCCTGCTTCAAGAAGCACCGCATGCGCTCCTGCTGTGTCCCACTCCATGGTTGGACCTGTCCTCGGATATATATCCGCCTTCCCCTCTGCAAGAAGACATATCTTGAGAGAGCTTCCTACCGAAACTTTTTCTATACTGAACTTCTCAGACAGCTTTTTAAGGTACTTTGTTGTCCTTTCATCGGAGTGAGAGCGTGAGACAACCACCCTGAGTGTATTTTCTTTTCCGTCTTGCGGAACGGGGATCTTTATCTTCTCTTGGGTTTCCATGTTCACCTTATAGGCACCCTTTCCCTTCTGGGCAAAATAAAGAAGTCTTAGAGCGGGTGCGTAAACCACACCAAGAACAGGCACAGAATCTTCCACGAGAGCTATGTTTATGGTGAACTCTCCGTTTCTCTTTATAAACTCCTTGGTACCGTCAAGAGGATCAACGAGCCAGAATCTATCTGCGGATATGACCTCCTTGTCCCCTTCTTCAGAAATTACAGGAATTTTGGGCACAAAGTCCTTTAAATTTTGGGCTATTACCTCGTGCGATATCCTGTCCGCTTCCGTTATCGGTGATCTGTCCTCTTTTTCCTGAATGGTAAAGTCGCTCTCATATACCTTTAGGACTTCCTCCCCCGCTTTAAGAACAGCATTAATTAATTTATCCATCATTTTACAAAGCCTTCCCTTTCAAGGTATTCAAGGATCTTTAAAGCGCTTTCCTTTGGAGAGAGTTTACTTGTGTCTATGTGAATCTCTGGATTTTCAGGAGGCTCATAGGGATCATCCACACCTGTAAACCCTTTAATGAGCCCCTCCTTAGCCTTCCTGTACATACCCTTTACATCTCTGACCTCACACACCTCAACGGGAGCATCAACAAAAACCTCTATGAACTTTCCCTCTTCCATCATGCTTCTTACCTCTTCCCTTGCCATCCTGTACGGACTCACGAGCGCACATATTACAACACCATCGTGCTTTACTATCTCAGATGCTACAAAACCTACTCTGAGGATGTTCTTTATCCTGTCCTCTTTGCTGAATCCGAGACCTTCCGAAAGGTGGGTTCTTATGACATCTCCGTCAAGGAAGGTAACCTTTCTTCCTTTAGACTCAAGCATAACTTTCAGTATCTTTCCCACGGTTGACTTTCCCGCACAGGGGAGTCCGGTGAGCCATATACAGAAGCCCTGCCTATGTTTCGGCTTATAGGACTCAAGGAGTATCTGGGCAACCTCAGGCCGGGTGAACCAGTCCGGAAGGAGCTTTCCATTTTTTAAATATTCTTCCCTCACCTGAGTTCCCGAAATGCTCAGATAACTGTAACCTTTTCTTTCCGCCTCGCTCTTTTCAACGTACTCCCCCACATCGGGGATATAGACAAGCTCTTCAAAGGAAATCATCTTTACTCCTATCTCGTCTTCATACTCCTTAAAGAGCTTCTGGGCTTCGTAAGGTTCGTAAAAGGGTCTGCCCTTTGAGTCTCTCCCCGGTCCCGCATGATCCCTTCCCACTATGAAGTAGTTTGCTCCGTAGTTTCTCCTTATTATCCCGTGCCAGAGGGCTTCTCTGGGTCCTGCCATCCTCATAGCGAGAGGGATGAAGGCAAGAAGTGTTCTATCTTTCTCATAATAGTTCTCATATAAAGTTTTGTATATCCTCATACGGGTGTAACTATCTATGTCTCCCTTTTTGGTTACACCGACCGCGGGAGTTATGAGCAGGGCGCCGTTTATCCTGTCCCTTGCCCTCTTTGTGAGCTCTTCGTGAACTCTGTGCATAGGATTCCTTGTCTGGAAGGCTACCACGTTTTCATAACCAAGCTCTTCAAGCTTCTGTCTTGTCTGCTGAGGGGTTAATCTGTACTCAGGAAAGTCATAGTATTCGGGAAGCTGAATAACTTTCAGTTCTCCGCTTATGCAGTACTCACCCCAGAGGAAGAGTTCGGGAACCAGAGGATGATAGGGATCTGTGGTTTTGAGGACCTCCTCTGCCTCTTTTTGCGGGTCTCTTTCGTAAATCTCTTCTATTCTCATCACCGCAAGGGGAATGTTGTAGGGGTCTCTTATGACTATCCACTCTCCCTCTTTCAGTTCCTTCAGTTTATCCTTCTTTACAGGCAGGATTACTGGTATAGGAAAGAGGAGACCCTTTTTAAGCCTCATACTCTCAAGAACACTTTCATAATCTTCCTTGCCCATGAACCTCGTGAGTGGAGAAAAAGCACCCGTTGCAAGCATCTCAAGGTCACACACGAACCTGTAAGGTATCTGGAGACTTTTCATGCGGAGGGTTCTCTTTTTAAGCTCTTCC
>CAYSNS010000229.1:0-2846 GCA_964432395.1 uncultured Aquifex sp.
TTCATAAAGCTGTGGGAGATAGGCTCCACTGCTTCTTCATAGACCACGGGCTTCTCCGCCTAAGGGAAAGAGAAGAGGTAGAAAGGAACCTCCGTTCTCTCGGGCTACCGCTCAAGGTGGTGGATGCGAGCAGGCTCTTCTTGGAAAGGCTCAAAGGTGTGGAGGATCCGGAGCGCAAGCGCAAGATTATAGGAGAAACCTTCGTAGAAGTCTTCGAGAGGGAAGCCAAAAAGGTAAAGGATGCTAAGTTTCTACTGCAGGGGACCCTTTACCCTGATGTGGTGGAGAGTGCGGGAATAAAAGGCTCTGCCAAGATAAAGACCCACCACAACGTGGGAGGACTACCCGAGAAGATGCATCTAAAACTCCTTGAGCCGTTCAGGGAGCTGTTCAAGGACGAGGTAAGGAAGCTGGGAAAACTCTTGGGAGTTCCTGATGAGATACTTAACAGGCATCCATTCCCTGGACCGGGTCTGGCGGTGAGAATCTTAGGAGAAGTTACACAAGAGGACTTAGAGATACTACGCAGGGCGGACTACATCTTTATAGAGGAGCTTAAGAAAGCGGGGCTTTACGACAGGGTATGGCAAGCCTTTGCCGTTTTGCTACCTATAAAGTCCGTAGGTGTCATGGGGGATGTCAGGACCTATGAAAAGGTAGTTGCCCTTAGAGCTGTGGAAAGCACGGACGGCATGACTGCGGACTGGCACCGATTTCCCTACGACTTCTTAGATAAGGTTATGAGAAGAATAATAAACGAGGTGCGGGGGGTCGGAAGGGTTGTTTACGATATATCCTCAAAACCCCCCTCTACGATAGAGTGGGAGTAATTATCTGGGAGGACACTTCGGAGAAGTAGGTCTTCCCCTGAGCCTCATACCCCACTCTATGGCTTCCCTCACAGCCTGTTCTTTTTCCTCTTCGGAGAGCTCCACCTTATATTTGAGAACCATACCCTGAGATAGAATCCAGGGGTCCGCACCTATCTTGTCCCTGTTGAGGTTGTATATGGCAGGCCAGTACAGACCGTTGTCGTAAACCCTTACGGATATGTCCCAGAGTGTGTCACACCAACCTACTGTAACCTCTCCATATTCAGGTTCCTCTACCTCCGGCTCGGGAGGAGGTGGCGGTGTGTGAGCTGCTACATCGCTTACATGCCTATTTAGCTTCTCCTTTGCGGACTCAAGTATGCTCTTTGCCTCTCCGAGTATGCCTTTGCTCTCCTGAAGGTTTGCCTTAGCTTTCGCTACGTTCTCCTTGGGAGTTTGCATCTCTTTCTCAACTTCCTCTAAAGCGGTCTTCGTAGCGCATGACTGGTTTACCACAAAAACTGCTGAAAGCCCCAGAATGGGGAAGAGTGCCAATATTTCCCTTCTCATACCTTTCCCTCCTTACTGGAGACCCGGGTGCATTGACCTGTCGCTTGCGTGCTCATCTATCTTCTGGCTAAGTTCCTCCGCAAGTCTCTTAACCTCTTGGGCTTCCATTTTGACCTCTTCGGTTTCCTTTTTCACGGACTGGGTCTCCTGCTTAAGAGCCTCAACCTCCTGCCTGAGTGCATCTACCTCAGCCTTGGTAGCACAGGAGAAGCTGAAAAGAGCTACCGCGGATATACCGAGAAACGGCAGAAACCTCTTGAGTCTGCTCATAACAGTTCCCTCCTTCTGTTAATTTAAACTACTAATTTAAATTATAATACAAATTTTAATGCCGAAACGAAAAGACATTCAAAAAATCCTAATAATAGGCTCGGGTCCTATAGTTATAGGTCAGGCTGCGGAGTTTGACTATTCGGGAACACAGGCCTGTAAGGCTCTGAAACAGGAGGGCTATCAGGTGGTCCTCGTAAACTCAAATCCCGCAACCATAATGACCGACCCACAGATAGCGGACAGAACGTATATAGAACCCCTTACCGAGGAGGTTCTGGAAGCCATAATAAAAAGGGAAAGACCTGATGCGCTCCTGCCCACCCTCGGAGGTCAAACCGCCCTCAACCTTTCGGTGAAACTCTACGAAGAGGGTATCCTTTCTCGCTACGGTGTAGAGATGATAGGTGCCAACTACGAAGCTATAAAGAAGGGAGAAGACAGAGAACTTTTCAGAAAAGCTATGGAGAACATAGGCTTAAAGGTTCCAGAGAGCGCGGTCGTGTCCTCTCAAGAAGAAGGGCTGGAAGCCATAAAGTCCATAGGCTTTCCCGTCATACTCAGACCCGCTTTTACATTGGGCGGGACCGGAGGTTCTATAGCTTACAACGTAGAGGAGTTTAAAGAAAAGCTGTCTGTTGCACTGGAAACCTCTCCCATTAACCAGGTCCTGCTGGATAAATCGCTCATAGGCTGGAAGGAGTTTGAGTTTGAGGTCATAAGGGACAAGGCGGACAACGTAATAATAGTTTGCTCCATAGAGAACCTTGACCCCATGGGTATTCATACGGGCGATTCCATCACCGTAGCTCCCGCCCAGACACTTACCGATAAGGAGTATCAGATTCTGAGGGATGCCTCCATAGCGGTGATAAGGGAGATAGGTGTAGACACGGGAGGTTCAAACATACAGTTTGCGGTAAGCCCGGAAAACGGGGACTTTTACGTTATAGAGATGAATCCAAGGGTGTCCCGTTCTTCCGCCTTAGCTTCGAAGGCTACCGGCTTCCCTATAGCAAAGGTCGCTGCTAAGTTGGCCGTAGGCTATACCCTTGACGAGCTTAAAAACGACATAACGCGCTTTACTCCTGCCTCTTTCGAACCATCTATAGACTACGTTGTAGTCAAGATACCTCGTTTTGACTTTAAGAAGTTTTCCAAGGCGGATGAAACCCTCACCACCATGATGAAGTC
>CAYSNS010000230.1:0-2838 GCA_964432395.1 uncultured Aquifex sp.
TACGAGTTTATAGACTATACGCCTGACCTGCTCAGACCTGCTAACTATCCGGAGGGAGTCCCCGGTAGGGGATTTGGAGTTTTCTCCGCAGGAGACATAACCTTCGGTGTGGTGAACCTTATGGGAAGGGTTTTTTTAGAACCTAACCTGGAAAATCCCTTCAGGACCTTTGACAGGATATACGAGCATCTCTCTGAGAGAACCAAAATTGTGATTGTAGACTTTCATGCGGAAACCACCTCCGAGAAATGGGCCTTCGGTATATACGCGGACGGCAGAGCTTCGGTAGTATACGGAACTCACACGCACGTTCCCACCGCGGACGAGTTTATACTCAAGAAAGGAACCGCCTACGTGAGTGATGTAGGTATGACAGGAGCATGGTATTCGGTGATAGGTATGTCTCACAAGGAGCCTATAGAAAGGTTCTTATACGCCTTGCCCCGCAGGTTCAAGGTAGAAGAGAAGGAGGAAGTTGTGTTCAACGCGGTGGAGGTTGAGATAGACGCAGATACAGGCAAGGCAAAAAGCATAAGGAGGATAAAGGAATTCTTCTGACACTTTTCCTACTGCTTTCTGTATGCCTTGGAGCTTTTGCCCTACCTCCGAAAGAGTATATCCTTCTTAAGGATTTTCTGGAAAACAGGGAACCTCGGGTAGCGTTTACCCTACTCAGAACATACCCTAACGCGGTGTTTATTGATGAACTCAGGGTTGAGCTTGCACAAGAGCTTGTAAACAGGAAAATGCTTAGGTCCGCCCGTGCAGTGCTCAGGCATGTAAACTTGTCATCTGTAAGAGATATCTATGCTTCCCGGGTGGCGAGATTGTGGAAAAGCTTAAAACTAAACCCCAAACCATTGGTGCTCAGATTCCCGGAGCATGCTATCGAGAGCATAGATAAACTGAGCTTTTCCCCTCGTGAGCGAGAAAGTATACTCAGAAGGCTCTTGCTCAAAAGAAAGTATAAGGCCCTCGTGGAACTAAATATATCTACGTGTCTCTACCGAGGGATAGCACTCCTGAAGCTCAAAAAGTACAATGGAGCGCTTATTAACCTCAAAAACTGTAATAGTGCTAAAGCCAGAAAGTATCTTCTCTACACATACCTGAGAGTCGGAGATACGAAAGGTATATATGACCTGCTACGAAGAGAAAAGAGCCCATCCTTGCACTTTGCCTACGGCTGGAGCCTCCTGAATAAAGGTATGTACAAGAAAGCTAAAGCTCAGTTTCTTCATGCGGGTGATAGCTTCAAAGGAGCGTTCTATGCTGGTATAGTTGACTATCTATACGCCAACTATAGGAGTGCCTACAGTTTTTTCTCCCGTGCTCAGATGCTTGCCTCGGACCCCTATCAGAAAGCAAGGGCTTATTTCTGGACGGCGAAGGCGCTGGGTAAGTTAGGGCGTTCAGAGGAAGCTCGCACCTATCTTGAGAAAGCTTCCAAGTTTGACAGTTTCTACGGCGTCCTTGCCCGGAAACTATTGGGAAAGCCTGTCTACAGATGGGCTACATTGAAGGTTAAACTTTTTCGGGACACACCCTTTGTATCAAGGCTGAAGGCTATACACAGCTTAGGCTTTTTGCACTACATGAGAAGGGAAGCGCTCAGGAACAAGGACCGTATAAGCCAAGGCGATATTCTTGGCCTTCTCGACACAGACCCCTTCTTAGCCATAAGACTGTCGGTTATGAAGTCTGGCTTTAACTCCGAAGTTTACAGAAGCGTAGCTTTCCCTACACCTTTTGAGGAACATGTGCATGAGGCAAGTGAACGCTTCGGTATAGAGCCCGCTCTGATTTATGGGGTCATGAGACAAGAAAGTCTATTTAACCAGTATGCGGTATCTATATCGGGAGCTAAGGGTCTCATGCAACTTATGGATTTCACCGCACGCTGGATTTCTAAAAAAATCGGCTACAGCTACTCGGACGTGTTTGAGCCTAGGACTAACATACTCCTTGGCACTGCCTACCTGCGATTCCTTATGGACTTCTGGGATGGGGATATGGTCAGGGTGGTAGCCTCTTACAATGCAGGCCAGGGAGCGGTAGGAAGATGGAAGAGACATGACGACGATTATCTGTTTATAGAAACTATCCCTTACAACGAGACTAGAAAATACGTAAGAAGGGTATTGTGGTTCTATTATGTATACAGGGAAGTTCTTTCCCGTGGTTCACAGCTCAGGTAAATATAATAGTTTCATGGTAAGAACTTTTGTTCTTATTGTTCACTTTCTTGTTACTTCCTTCTTTGTCGTGTGCCTTCACATTTTCTTTAGTTTTATATTGCCAGACGTATTTCCTGCTGAGAGGAGCATCATAGGAAACTACCATAAGTTCTCGCCCTTTTTTTCAATTGCCGTGGGACTCGGAGCATCGTACGTATACTTCAGAGTTTTTAAGGTAGATAACCCCTTATCTAAAGCCGGCATAGTAACGGCAATAGGAACAGTCATGTTCTGGGGCTCCTGCATAGCTATCCTGTGCGTTCTTGCGCCCGGTCTGAGCAATATGTAACTTGCCTAAAGCACAAGACCATAGAAAAGTTGTATCTGAAGCATGCTATAGACAGAGGAATAAGCTATTGAGGGTTTAGGAAATCGAGGCGAGCGGACTTGAACTGCCGACCTCTGGCTCCCGAAGTGCTTTGTCCAATAAAGCAATCAGTTCTACCCAAGGCCTTCATTCTATAAGCCTCTTATGAGGATGTCAACTTTTTTAATAAGAAGACCCCTCCTCCCGGAGGGAATAAAATTGAAATATGAGTGCGGTAAAGCTTGTGAGAGAACTACTTGATAAAGTTTACCACTGGCATAGAATTCCTTCAAG
>CAYSNS010000231.1:0-2811 GCA_964432395.1 uncultured Aquifex sp.
TGTCGCAGGAAACACCGCCTATTACCCACTCCTTCAGCTTGCCGTCCCTCTCCAGATACACCGGGTACCTTATGCCTCCAAGAGCTTCCGCAAAGCCGTTAAACACTCCCGTATCTATATAGAGCCACTTTTCCTCGCCCCTCTCAGCTTTGCCTATCACGCTAACTACCATAATCCCCTGGTCACCCACTATACCCCTGCCCGGTTCCATTTGAAGCTCATAAGGGGGGGTTGGGAAATACTTCCTGAGAAGACCCTTAACGTAGTAAGCAACATCTTCCACCCGCAGGGATTCCTGTATGTAGCGCACGGGAATACCACCGCCCATATTAAGCAGAAGGAGTTTTATCCCCTTCTCCCTCGCCTTTTCCCACAGATAAGCGGACCTTTTTATAGCTATGAACCAGTTACGCAGGTTGTTGCATTGAGAACCTACGTGAAAGGTAATTCCTACGGGGACAAGGCCCTTGTTCTTTGAATACTCAAGAATACTAAGGGCTGTGTCAAGGTCCACACCGAACTTTCTTGAAAGAGGCCAGTCGCTTCCCTCGTTGGGAACAGTTATACGAACGTAGACCCTCGCCCTGGGAGCGACCCGAGCTATTTTATCTACCTCAACAAAGCTGTCTACCGCGAATCTGTTTACACCCTCTTTGTAGGCAAAGTCTATAAAATCCATAGGCTTAACAGGATTACTCGATATTATCCTCTCTGGAGGGACGTTTAACCCTCTTAACAGTTCTAATTCCCGGGAAGAGGCAACCTCAAAACCTGCACCGACCTCCGCAAGAGAGCTCAGTATATCGGGATGGTCATTAGCCTTGACCGCATAGTAGATGTTAACTTCAGGCAGGTGATATTTGAGCTTTAGATACTTGGCTTTTACCCCTCCCCTGTCTATAAGCAAAGCGGGTGTTTTTACTTTGTAAAGATACTCCCTGAGCTTAGGTCTTGAGGATAAGAATTCTTCAAAGTAACGCTTTGCGGAAAGAAACTGAAGCTCTCCCGCCTTAAGACTTGCCTTTGTCATAGATTTATTCTAATTCCAGCTCCATACCGTCGTGCGCTGCTATAACGTTAAGGCCGAGCTCCTGGGATAGCTCCTGTGCAACTTTTTCCGGATTCCTCTGGTGCATCTCCATGCTGAAGTGTGTAATTACAGTGGTTTTTGCTTCGCATGCCCTTATAAGCTCCTTTACCTCCTCCACCGAAAGATGGTCTATGTCTTCCCTCCGGGAGTAGAAGGTCGTGTTTATTATAAACACTTTCGGTCTTCTTGGATAGACTTCCAGCATTTTCTCCTCGTAGCGTGCACAGGACAGATATACTACCTGGTCATCGTTAAAGGACAGACCATAGGTCTCCGCTCCGTGATGCTGATGCTTCATCACGGCCTTTACCCGGACACCTTTGTAGGTAAGCTCAACGCCCTCACGTATAACACCTACCGTGGACAGCCTTTTTTTAAGGTATGGCAAAACTACCCTGTCGGGTCCATCTAAGGCGGAAGCGGGAGCAAAGAGGGCAAGTCCTCTTTTTTTACCTCCATCCGAGCAAGCTTCCAAGAGAGTGTTCACATCCGCGGTATGGTCAAGGTGCATATGAGACAAAACTATAAGGTCTATTGAGGTGTAATCTATACCTTTTTCTTTCAGGTAAACGAATGCACCGGGACCGGGATCTACATGGACCCTGCTGGTCCCCGAATCTATCAAGAAACCGCCCGAACGCCTCACGAGGCGGAAAGTAGTTACCCTGCCACCCGCCGTGCCTATAAAGATTAACTTAGGCTTCCTCAACTATGATAGAACCGCTGGGGCACTCGTCCGCAACCTCTTCAACCTCTTCCTCTAAGTCTTCCGGAACGAACATCCACCTTTCTTCTTCACTTTCCTCTATGTCGTATTTGACCACGTCCGCTATTCCGTCTCCTCTGTCCTTGAAGACTTCCGGTATTCTGTCGTAGCAAAGTTCGCAAGCGGTGCAGGTGTCGTAATCTATGCGAACCTTCTTGTTGGACATAACTACTCCTCCTCAACTATGATGGACCCGCTGGGACATTCGTCCGCAACCTCTTGGACATCGTCCGCAAGGTCCTCGGGAACGTTCATCCATCTCTCGTCCCCGTCCTCTATGTCAACGCGGACAACGTCCGCGATACCGTCTCCTATATCCTTGAAAACTTCAGGTATCCTGTCATAGCAAAGCTCGCAAGCGGTGCAGGTGTCCTGGTCAACTCTTACCTTAAGCCCCATCAGCATACCTCCTATGCCAGAGTGTTTTAATAAAAAATATTAAAGAACTTTAATATATCAAGATAAGCTTAATCAGTATCGCAGGTTTTATCTTCCTCCGCAACCTCAAGAACACCAAGAATTTTTGCAACCGTTTCTCCTATCTTTGCAGGGTTATCAATAACGTAAGCTCCCGCCTTCTCAAGGGCGGACATCTTTGCCTGTGCAGTTCCCTTTCCACCCATTATTATCGCTCCCGCATGTCCCATCCTCTTGCCAGGAGGTGCGGTTATCCCCGCTATGTAGGCAAATACCGGTTTATCAACGTTGGACTCTATAAACTCCGCTGCCTCTTCCTCCGCAGTTCCTCCTATCTCACCTATCATCAGTATAGCCTCGGTTTCGGGGTCTTTGTTAAAGAGATCTATGACGTCCCTATGGGATAGTCCGTGAACGGGGTCTCCCCCTATGCCGACCGCTGTCGTCTGCCCCAGTCCCAGCTGAGTGAGTTGATAGGCAGCCTCGTAGGTGAGCGTTCCGCTCCTTGAAACTATACCGACTTTGCCCTTCTTGAATA
>CAYSNS010000232.1:0-2802 GCA_964432395.1 uncultured Aquifex sp.
CTAAATGTTCCCTTTGCTATAGCGGACGCTACATCACTTACGGAAGCGGGTTACGTGGGCGAGGACGTGGAGAATGTCCTGACCAGACTCCTCCAGAATGCGGGATACGACGTTGAATCCGCCCAGAAGGGAATAATTTACATAGACGAGATAGACAAGATAGCCAAAAAGTCGGGTATAAACCCTTCCATAACGAGAGACGTATCAGGAGAAGGTGTCCAGCAGGCACTTTTGAAGATAATAGAGGGAACAGTAGCGAACGTCCCTCCCCAGGGAGGGAGAAAACATCCTCACCAGGAGTTTATCCAGATAGACACTACGGACATACTCTTCATATGCGGTGGAGCTTTCGTAGGACTTGAAGAGATAATCAAACACAGGCTCGGGAAATCCACCATGGGTTTTGAGTCCTCCATAAAGAAAGTAGAGGAGGAAGGAAATATACTTGCCTTGGTTGAACCCGACGACCTTATAAAGTTCGGACTCATTCCCGAGTTCATAGGAAGACTGCCGGTGATAGCTACACTGGATGAGCTAAAACAGGAAGACCTCGTAAGGATTCTCATAGAACCCAAGAACTCATTGGTAAAGCAGTATCAAAAGCTCTTTGAGCTGGACGGAGTTGAGCTTGAGTTCACTCAAGACGCCTTAAAGGAGATAGCCAACGAAGCTATTCGCAGGAAAACAGGCGCAAGAGGCCTGAGAGCGATACTTGAAGAGGTCATGACGGACATAATGTTTGAGGTACCTTCCTTGGGAAATATAAAGAAGGTCATAGTTGACAAGGAAGCGGTCTTGAAGAAACAAAAGCCTAAGCTCATATACCAAGAAGCGGTATAAAATGGAATGCCCGAGGGTAAGATACTTAGATATACAGCCCTATGGTGACAAGTTCCTCGTATCGGACCCATTCGGATTGGTTGAACCTTTGCTCGTAAGCTGGGAGCTTCTCCTGATAATGTCCCTGATGGACGGAACAAGAAACGAGGAAGAGATAAAGACGGAGTTCCTGAGAAAGACGGGGAATATACTCACACACGAGGATTACCGTCAGGTTCTCAAGATTCTGGAAGAAAACTATCTGCTCTTAGACGATAGGTTCCGCTCAAAGCTAAACTCTCTCAAAGAAGAGATGCTAAATAGGGGAGTAAGAAAGGCTTTCCATGCGGGACAGGCCTATCCTGCGGACGCACAAAAGCTAAAAGAATTTTTAAGCTCTGCAATAAGAGAAGAAGGAAAAGAAAATCTCGTGGGTATACTCGTTCCGCACATGGACATGCGAGTTGCCATAGAAACTTATGGTAAGGTTTATTCAAAGGTAGGAAACCATCCACAACTTGTGGTTATACTGGGAGTGTCTCACTACATACACCAGAACCCCTTCTCGGCATGCCCTCTTGACTTAGAAACTCCTCTGGGGTTGCTTGAAACGGATAAAGAGGTGGTAGAAAAACTAAAATCCAATTTCAGTTATGATATCTTTGAAGATATACTCTCTTACCAGAAAGAACATTCCATAGAGTTCCAAGCGGTATTCATAAAGCACCTGTTTCCCGAAGCCAAAGTATTGCCTGCAATAGTTTCCTTCGGAGACAAGAGGACACTACGGGATATAGCAGAAAAGTTATCCAAAGCGTTGGAAGGCAAAGAACTCCTGATAGTTTCGAGCGTTGACATGAGCCATGTAGGGAAAAAGTTCGGCGACCCTGCAAGCTATGACCCTTATACGAGAGATATGGAATACATAGACCTGCTCGGTAAACTCGATGCGAAAGGTTCCTTTAAACTGCTTGAGTCGGATAATAACAAAACAAGAATAGATGGACAGTTTACCAACTTCGTATTCCTTGAGCTGATAAAGATGCTGGGTGCAAAAGAAGGAAAGCTCATAGATTACCAGCAATTCCACGAAAAACCTACGGACTCTATAGTCTCATACGCAGGCATGAGCTTTTCGTAAAAAGTATAATGGTTGAACTATGGAAGTCCATATTATGGGCTCTGACCAGCGCTCCGTTCGGTGCGCAAGAGTATCATTTGGCAAGGATAATAAAGTAGAACCGAGCAGGGACAAAAAGCTTATAAGATTTCTATACAAACACAAGCATGCATCACCCTTTGAACATAACGTAGTAGCCTTCTCAGGAACAAAAAAGGAGTGGCTGGACCTATTAGAAAGGCTAAACAACCCAACAGTTCAAATATACTATGCGGGTGGTTACATATGGATGAACCTAAGAAGCGTTATAAACTCTATGGAAATTCTTCCGAACACTCTCAAAGACAAAGTAAAGCTCCGCTTCCCTACCACGTGGACTGTAGTAGAAAAAGACGGAAACGTAGACGATGAGGAGCTGGAAAGCCTGAAATACTCCACAGATAGTGTTTTTCTAAAAGAGAAGATAGAAACATCCTCTGGATGGATAGGTCTTGTGGACAAGCTGGAGCTTGGAACAGAAATGGACTATTACACGTTTATAGTAGAGTGCCCCCTGTTTGTAGCAAGGCAGTGGCACAGGCACAGGTTCGGCTCCTACAACGAGATAAGCAGAAGATACACAGCCTACGAAATAAGTTTCTATATACCCCAAACTCTGAGAAAACAGGCAAAAACTAACAAACAGGCTTCCATGGACGAGGGTATAGAAGAAAACCTTCAGAGAGAATTCCTGAAAAGCATCAGAAACTTAATAGAAGATTGCCACACGCTCTACAACAAGATGATTGCTTCGGAAGTAGCAAAGGAGCTTGCAAGAGGAATACTTCCCCAGTTCATGAAGACAAGATACTACTGGACCGTTC
>CAYSNS010000233.1:0-2794 GCA_964432395.1 uncultured Aquifex sp.
AACCGGAATACAACCTTATAGCTGTCCTGTCCGCATCGGGAAAATTGAGTTTCCCCTTGAACACTCTCCGCAACACCTCAACAGTGGATTGATGCCCTATTCTTACTGTTACAGGAACACCCTGACTCTCAAGTTCTCTTACAAGATTTACATACTCATCATCGGTCAGCTCCTGCACCTTGATGGTGCAGGGAAATTTGCTCAGCATTGACATGCTGAAAGCTGACGTAACGAAAAGTTCTCTCAGCTCTGTTGAGTTTCTCATAGCTACACACCTCCTTCAAGGAATTTTTCAAACCCCAACCCTCGGAAAAAGGGAAGAAAAAAAGAAGGGAGGTAGGAGGAGACGAAAGGGCTGGGGTTTGAAAAGACGGACTATCCCCTTTTGCCTTCGGAAAGACAAAAGGAGTTTTTACCACAAAAGGACTTTCTCTTTGATTATAGTTGCTTTTGTGGGTTCTGTCAATTATTATTTTAGCTATGTGGGTATTGCTGTTTCTTCTGGCGGGTGTATCCGTATCAGTAGCGGACACCGTTTACGGGTGGTATTACGGTGAGGAACTCTACAAACTTCTTACTACCGTAAACAGCTATCTTTCAAGTTCGGACTTTACCATGCTCTGGAAGGTCGTAGTGGGGCTGTCCGCCATATTCGTGCTTCTTGCGGTAGCGACTTCCTTCGGGGACACGAGGCAGGCGGTAAGGCTGTTAAAGTTCTATGCGGTTGTTATACTGGTCTGGTATCTCGGGAACGTAATAAAAACGGACGTAAACATAGAGGACAGGTGTACGGGAAAGGTGTGGACAAACGTGGAAGTGCCGTGGGCGATAGGAAAGGCGATCTCTTACACAACCACCCTTGAGAAAAACATAAGGGAAGGACTTGTAACCTTCTTCGGTTCTTTTCTTCCCGACTCTTACAAGAACCACGAAGGATGTTTTACGGGTTATGAGCTGCTCAGACCCGCCCTTGTCTATTCTCCCAGAAATCCCTATTTGAGGCTTTCCATCAGGAACTACATAAAAGACTGTTTCGTTCCCAACGTTCTTGCGGGAGACGTGGACAGGGCTACCTTAGAGAACTCCACCGACCTGTGGAACGATGTTTTACCGT
The DNA here is from genome assembly GCA_964432395.1 of uncultured Aquifex sp. Classification (GTDB taxonomy): domain Bacteria; phylum Aquificota; class Aquificia; order Aquificales; family Aquificaceae; genus Hydrogenivirga. The sequence continues at coordinate 1,115 of CAYSNS010000233.1, forward strand.
GCGTTGCGGGTCAGGTCTGTTCTGCCCTTACCACCGTTTATTACAGCCCCACCAATCCCGAGGGGATAGTGGAAAGCTGTCCCAACGCTTATGCCCGTATAGATGCGGATATGGTGAATGAATATGCAAATGCATGGAAAAGCATCAAAGCCACCATATTCGGGACGGGGAGCTCCATAGCGGACAGTGACATACCCGTATATCTGGGGGAGACCTCTTCCTATCTGATGTCCACCGCCATGACGGGGGAGAACCTCATAAGGCAGGCCATATCCATACAGACTCTCAATCAGGTATCTGCGGAGTTTGCCACCGCAGTTGCTTATCAGGAAGCCTATCTGAACGCCCTTGCCAAACTCAACATGCTTGACTTCGGAAGGGGCGGGACCCTGAACACCATGAAGGGAGTTATACAGGTTATGCTCATAGGTCTCACTCCTGCTTTCCTTGTTCTTTTCATAACACCCTTCGGCGGGAGGATATTCCAGGGCTGGATAACGGTGCTGGTATGGCTAATAGGGTGGTCAATAGCGGAGGTGATAGTTGTATCCATGCTCTACCTGTATCTGGGAGCGAACTACAAGTTTGACTTCACCCTCGGAGACATAGACAGGGTGGTCTTTACCTTCAACAAAGCGGCACAGATAAGCTCCATGATGAGTGACTGGATACCTCTTATAGCTCTCTTCGTGGTTTCGGGTTCAATCTATTCTCTCACTCAGTTTGCTAAAGGGTTGTCAAGCGATCTCAGGGACACCCACGGAGCAAAGGTGATGGCATCGGGCAACTTTGATGCGGGGAACGTGAGGGTAGATAACTTCACTCAGGCAACAAGAGCCTTAGCCAACTCAACCGTAGGGGCTGTCAGCTACAACGTTGTTAGCTCGGGTATTTACAGAGGCGATGAGCTTAGTTATGGGAATACTACCTTGAATAACAGGACGGAAAATCAGGAAAAAGTTGCTCCGAGAACGGATATAGCTGATATAGGAGGAGGAACTCAAGCTTTAGGGGAAATCGCAAGGTTACCTTCAGGAAATCTGTCCGTGAAGGGAACACTTGAGCAAGATGGTCAGGTTATAGGGACAGGAAACGGAGTTTATAATCCCCATACAAACACGTGGCAGAATGCATCTCTCACGCTCACAAACCCGGTAAGTGCAATGCAGTCCAGAGCTACTGCCTCTTACATGAGGCTTCTTTCCAAACTAACGGGTCTTAATGCCTCACAGATGAGAGAGGTAAGGCTTCAAACAGATGCAAGCGGAAAACTTTATACTGCACGAATAGTATCGGATAGCGGAGCAGAGTATGTAATATCGGGAGGAGGAGATGGCTACGTAGCAAACTACATAGCGGGTGGAGTAAGTTCAACAGCTTACTACAATGAAGACGGGGAGCTGGAGAACATAATCGTAGATAAAGCTCCCGTGCGCATAAGCGATACTGAAAGGTCAGGGAGGAAGGAGGAGAGCGGTAAAACATGGAGTAAAGGCGTGAACTATTCTGAGGAGCTTGAAAAGTCATTTTCAAAAGGGCTGACCTTTGACAAGCTTAAGGGGTACGAATATAACGTAAAGGCGAGGTTCAATAAGGACTTCTTCGGTAAAAATGTCCCGAATGGAGTAAGAAAGGGAAGACTTCCCGGGAAAATACCCCTGGTCAGTAAAATAGGAGATT
>CAYSNS010000234.1:0-2777 GCA_964432395.1 uncultured Aquifex sp.
GCAAGACCCGGTAAAGGTAGAATTTGTTGAAGTCTACGTAGGTAGAAAAACCTGGAAAAAATATAGACCTGCTGATTAAGGCCTTATCTCCTCTACACCGAGATAGTCTCTTAGTGCTTCTGGCACCTGAACCGAGCCATCTTCTCTTTGATAATTCTCCAGTATGGCAGCGAGGGTCCTTCCTACCGCAAGTCCCGAGCCGTTCAGCGTGTGAACGAACCTATTTTTACCGCGTGAATCTTTAAATCTCATCTTCATCCTGCGTGCCTGAAAGTCTTCACAGTTTGAGCAGGAAGAAACTTCTCTGTATCTGCCCTGTGAAGGGAACCATACCTCTATATCGTAAGTCTTTGATGCGGAAAAGCCCAAGTCTCCGGTGCAAAGCTCAACGACCCTGTAGGGAAGCTCAAGTTTCTGAAGCACCTTCTCCGCATCCTGGGTAAGCTTCTCAAGCTCATCGTAAGATGTTTCGGGATGAACTATCTTGACAAGCTCTACCTTGTCAAACTGGTGTTGCCTTATTATCCCTCTTATATCTTTGCCATGGGAACCCGCTTCACGTCGGTAACAGGGTGTGTAAGCAGTGAGGTATATGGGAAGGTCCTCTTCTCGCAATATCTCTTCCCTGAACATATTGGTAAGAGGCACTTCCGCAGTAGGAATAAGGTATAGGTTGTCCCTTTCACACTTGTAAAGGTCTTCCTCAAACTTAGGTAGCTGTCCGGTTCCCTCAAGGATTTGAGGTTTTACCATATGAGGTGGTGATACTTCAATATACCCGTTCTCTATGTGTATATCCAGCATAAAGTTTATGAGCGCTCTGACGAGTCTCGCTCCCCATCCCTTGAAGACCGTAAACCTGCTTCCCGAGAGCTTTGCTCCCCTTTCAAAGTCAAGCATGCGGAGCTTTTCGCCTATTTCCCAGTGAGGCTTTGGCTCAAAATCAAAGGAAGGTATATTTCCCCACCTTCTAACTTCCACGTTATCGTTCTCGTCTTCACCAACTGGGACACTCTCGTGAGGAAGGTTAGGTATGCGCATGAGCAAGGCCTTTAACTCTTCTTCCACTGTTCTGAGTTCACCCTCAAGTGCATCTATGCGTTCCTTTAGCCCTTTAACCTCTTTTTCAAGTAGGTGCGTATCTTTCCCCTCCTTTTTCAATAGGCCTATCTGTTTACTCTTGGTATTTCTTTCCGCTCTAAGCTTTTCCAACTGGACAAGTATGGACCTTCTTTTTTTGTCTAAGGAAAGTGCCTGGTCAACGAGTTCGGGGAATTCCTCACCACGAGTTGATAGCCTATTCTTTACCTGATTGGGGTTCTTCCTTATACGCTCAAGGTCCAGCATGGGAAACTATTTTACTATCTTGTATTTGCCCTCTCCCTCATCTATGGCTATATGACCCTTTGCGTGAGTCTTTGCATAGAACATAGCCTCGCTCACCCTTTCATATATATCTTCTACCTTTCTATCGCCTTCTGATACCTGAGTAAGTCCTATGGTTACCGAAAGCCTTGTTACGAATGGAAGTTCTTTCACACACCTTAGAATCCTTTTAGCTACTATGAGGGATTCTTCTCTCTTGGTTTTAGGAAGTATTACGAGAAACTCGTCGCTTCCGTATCTTACAGACACGTCCGCCTTTCTTGAATAGAGCTTTGCACACTGTCCTACCTTTTTGATGGCTTCATCACCTGTTAGGTTACCGAACTCCTTGTTTATCTTTCGGAGGTCATCTATGTCCATATAGAGCAACGAGAACACCTCTCCGTATCTCTTCCACATATAGAAAAGCTTTTCCACCATTCCTTTTACAAAGCTTCTGCTGTATAGACCTGTTAGAGGGTCAAAAACACCAGACCTTATTATCGAGAGGTTCGTTATGTTTATAACAGACTCCCAATATACTCCTCCTACGGGAAGCTTTCCGAAGGACCTCAGGTAGACTTCAAAGTCTAAGGTAACCGTATCTATGTCCTCTTCTCCTGTAACTATAGGACACTTTATGTCGAACTCGGAACAAGGCTTATCGAGGTTATAGAGAACTTGATAGCACCTCTTACCTACCACATCACCGAGCATGGTTTTAGCGGTTTCGTTTATGGAGGTGATTATATACCGCTTGTTTATAAGTATAACGGGTAAGAACTTGCTCAGGTCTTCTACGCTCATAGTAGTAATAAAATCGGTGATTGAGTAAGACAGTAAAGCTTTAAAAGGGAACGAAGGCAAACCCTTTGTTCTGCAGTTCTATGAGGGTTATCCAGCTGTTAGGGACTATATCCACGAAGCTCGGGACTCCTGATATCTTTCCCCTCTTTATGGCTATGTTGCAAGCTTTTATCTCTACGTTGTATAGTTCTTTCAGGGTCCTAAGTTGGCTCTGAATAAACTCTATCTTTTTTGCCTTTTTCTGGAGAAGCTTCTTGTAGTTTTTCTCCACTATGGGTATGCAGTGCGAGTGTATCGTCACTACAAACTCGTATTCTTTTCCTTCTCTCAGAAGGCTCTCCGCGGTTTTCTTTATCAGAGATAGTCGCAAACTTACCCAGTCCAGGTCACCCACCGCACAATCAAAGACAGCCTTTAACTTTTCCTGTGCAAAGGACAGCGTTGGTATAACGAGAGCCATAACAACGAGCAACCCTCTCATAGCACACCTCCTTATCTATAGTTTATTTAACTTTGAAGTTTCTTCAGAAGGTTAGCTATCCTCTCTACTGCCTCCTCAACCTCCTCCTCCGAGTTCATGAGCCCGAAGGAGAACCTGACCATGC
>CAYSNS010000235.1:0-2763 GCA_964432395.1 uncultured Aquifex sp.
CATCAGAACGTGAGGTAGTGCTGCGGTTCCCGCCATGAGAACGAATGTAAGAGCTAAGAACTGGGCAAGGTTGAACTTATGGAAAGGTTCAATGTAGTGAGGGCTTATGCCGTGCTGAGCTTCAAGCTCAACTATGTTTTGAAGAACCTGTCCGTATAGGAACTGTGGCAGTGGAACTCCGAACCACTGGGTTGCGAGTATAGAGACAGGCAGAAGGTATGCGGTTATGAGAACTATATACTGAGCTACCTGTGTCCATGTTATGGACTTCATACCCCCCAGAACGGTGGTAGCTATTATTATGACCATACCTATGGCTATTCCCAGCTCAAAGGGAACACCGAAGAGTCTACCCATTATGATTCCCACACCCGCAATCTGTCCTACCATGTAGGTAAAGCTGATGATTATCGCTGTTATCAGTGCCACCAGTCTTGCGAAGTTACTCTCGTATCTCTCCGCTATGAAGTCCGGGACTGTGAACTTACCGAACTTTCTCAGATAAGGTGCTATCAAGAGTGCTAGAAGGACGTATCCTCCCGTCCATCCCATTATGTAAGCGAGGCCATCGTATCCCAAAGCGTAGAGAGCACCCGCCATAGAGATAAAGGAGGCGGCGCTCATCCAGTCCGCTGCGACAGCCATACCGTTCCAGAAGGCGGGAATTCTCCTCCCCGCAACGTAGAACTCCGCAGCTTCGGTAGCCCTGTTGTATATGGCTATGGCCATAAAAAGTATCACTATCCCGAAAACTATTACGTAACCCATAACCTGTTCCATGGCTCACTCCTCCACTCCGTATTTCTGGTCAATCTTGTTCATAGCGTAAGCGTAAACGAATATGAGAACTACAAAGGTAATAACAGATAGCTGGGCACTTACCCAGTAGTGCATAGGAAATCCGAATATGGTGAGCTTGCTCAAAGGTTTAGCCAAGAGAACGCCCACGTAGGATACGAGAAACCATATAACAAGGAGAACCGATATCAGTCGCACGTTCTCCCGATGGTATGCCTCAAGCTTTTCCTTGTCCATCCCGCACACCTCCTTGTAAAATTTCGTTTTAAAGTTTACAAAACGAGATTTGTAATGTCAAATTTTTATTAAAAATAAAACAGTGTTTTAAATAAAATTGTTTCATCGTGGAAAATATTTTACATACATCTACATAAATTTCAGCTACTATGAAGACTGTTCGTAGCCATATAGCGTAAGTTATTGCAATTTTTGGTAAATTAACTTATAAGAGTATCATTATAAGCTTAATTAAAACGGCGTTTTATTTAAAAATCGGAGTTGTTGGGTCTGGGAAAGGAGCTTAAAATTTAAAACAAACTTTATAGGAGGTGGAACATGGAACAGCAAGAAAAGGCGGAGGTCCTTCTCAAGGTTAAGGAAAAGTATGAGCCTCCTAAGGAAGTAGTGGAGAGGGCTTGGATAAAGGACTACGAAAGCCTATACAAGGAGTCTGTTGAGGACAGAGAAGGCTTCTGGGCTAAGGTAGCGGAGGAGCTCCACTGGTTTCAGAAGTGGGAAAAGGTCCTTGAGTGGAACTACCCATACGCAAAGTGGTTCGTAGGAGGTAAGACTAACATTACCTACAACTGTCTTGACAGACACGTCCAGAACGGCAAGAGGAACAAGGTGGCCTATATATACCTTGACGAGGACCACAACGAGAGGAAGGTAACTTATGGAGAACTCTTGGAACTGGTAAGCAGGATAGCCAACGGCTTAAAATCTCTGGGGGTCAAAAAGGGAGACAGGGTATCCATATATATGCCCAATACCATAGAGGCGGTGGCAACGATGCTCGCCTGTGCCAGGATAGGTGCAATTCACAGCGTTGTGTTCGCAGGCTTCTCCGAGGGGGCCCTGAGAACCCGTATAGAGGATGCTAAGGCTAAGGTTGTTGTAACCGCAAGCTACACGAAGAGGAGAGGTAAAAGGATAGACCTCCTTCCTACAGTAGAGAAGGCCATAGATGGGCTTGATTTCGTTGAGAAGGTAGTAGTATGGGACAGGGATGGAGATGTCCTGACAGAAGACAAGGGAGAGCTGTTCGTTGACTTCGGTGAAATGGTTAAGAATGCGGAGCCCGTATGCGAACCGGAGGTCATGGATGCGGAGGACCCTCTGTTTATACTCTATACATCGGGAACTACCGGAAAGCCCAAAGGAGTTCTCCACACAACCGGGGGTTACATGGTTCAGACCTACTTCACCTCCAAGGTCGTCTTTGACCTTCACGAGGACGACATTTACTGGTGCACCGCGGACATAGGATGGATTACGGGACACTCTTATATTGTTTACGGAATTCTCGCCAACGGGGTTACGTCCCTGATAGTTGAGGGAGCTCCCGACTACCCTGACCCGGGAAGATGGTAGAGCTGTGTGGAAAAGTACAGGGTAAACGTCTTCTACACCGCTCCCACCGCCATAAGGATGTTCATGAGATACGGAGAGGAATGGCCCGCAAAGTATGACCTCTCTTCCCTGAAAATTCTCGGCTCTGTGGGAGAACCTATCAACCCCGAAGCCTGGCACTGGTATTACGAAAACATAGGCAGAGGTAAGTGCGTGATTGTGGACACCTGGTGGCAGACCGAGACCGGAGCGCACATGATAACTACCGTCCCCTCTTACCCCGCAAAGCCCGGTAAGGCAGGAAAGCCCATGTTCTCGGTAGAGGTTGACATAGTTGACAAAGACGGCAAAGAGCTACCACCTGATACGGTAGGCTTTCTCGTAATAAAGACT
>CAYSNS010000236.1:0-2754 GCA_964432395.1 uncultured Aquifex sp.
GTAACGCTTTCAAAAGTCCAAACGCGTATGAAGTTTCTTGTCTGGGGTCTGGGAAGGAGCGGTAGCTCCGCTGAAGAGCTTCTTCGGAAGAAAGGATACGAGGTTTTTTCCGGTGACGATGCAAGAGGGGACAGGTGGGAGGACTTCATCGGGTTGGTCGATACAGTTGTCCTCTCTCCCGGGATACCTCCCCACCATCCTCTCTGGCAAGAAGCTCAAAGGCGGGATATAGAAATTATCGGTGAGCTGGAACTTGCCTACAGATTCTTTAAGGGAGATATCATAGCCATAACCGGCACGGACGGCAAGTCCACAACTACACGCCTCACCTACTTGATGCTTTCCTCTCATCTACACAATGTCCGCGAGGCGGGAAATATAGGCACGCCTCTGTCAGAGGTTGTTCTTGAAGATGAAAAGGGCATAGCGGTGGTGGAGGTTTCATCATTCCAGGGAAAAACTCTTAAAACTTTCGCTCCAAAAGTAGGTGCATTCTTAAACTTTCATGAAGACCACCTTGACTGGCATCCATCTATTGAGGACTACCTTGGAAGCAAACACAACATATTCCTTCGTCAGGAAGAAGGCATATTCATAGCCGGGACAACCCAGAAGGAAGTTCTTAACACCCCTACGGGAGCGAGAAAGCTTATTCCGGGTAGGGACTTTTATGCGGACGACGGACTGGTTTTTAGAGGGAAAGTTATCTTTAGAAGGTCGGAATTGAGGCTGAGGGGCGAACACAATTTTATGAATGCGGTCGTTGCTTCTCTTGTAGCCCTGCACATGGGAGTCCCCATAGAGAAGATACGAGAGGTTATTAGAAGTTTCAGGGGACTGCAGTTCAGGATGGAACTGGTGGGAAGATTTAAAGGCGTGGAAATCTACAACGATTCTAAGTCAACCACCCCTAACTCTCTCAGGGCGGGGCTCGAGAGCTTTCCCGACCGCTCTGTGGTTCTTATAGCGGGAGGTAAAGATAAGGGTGCTGATTTCTCGGTGCTCAGAGACACCTTTGAGCGTAAAGTAAAGCTCGCTATCCTGATAGGGGAAGCAAGAGACCGTATGAGGGCCTCGTTGGGTAACAGCGCTCCCATGGTAACCGCGGATTCTCTTGAGGAAGCTGTTGATATAGCCTTAAGGTTCGCGGAAGAGAGGGAGTTTATCTTATTCTCTCCCGGATGCTCTTCTTTCGATATGTTCTCAAGCTACGTAGAGAGGGGTGAAAGCTTTAACAAACTCATCAAGGAGCGTTGTAAATTATAGAGTATGTCTGAGGTGGGTAAGTTACTCGTAGTGCTTGGCTTGGTGCTGGTGGTGATAGGAGCGTTACTTGTATTCTTTGAGAAGCTCCCTTTAGGTATAGGAAAACTGCCGGGAGACGTGGTGATAAAGAAGGACAATTTCGTATTTTACTTTCCGATAGTTACCTCAATACTGCTTAGCATCGTCCTGACCTTAGTTCTTAACCTTATACTTTCTTGGAGGAAGTAGCTTTCTTTGACTTGTATATCTTTGAGAGTATCCCGTTTACGAACCTTGCCGCTTTTCTGTCCGCATACTTCTTGGTAAGGTCTATATAATCGTTGAAAGCTCTTCCCGGGTCGGGCGGGTTTCCGTATATTAGCTCCGCTACTCCCAGCCGAAGCACGTTCCGTTCTATGTATCCCAAACGGTCAAAGCTCCAGTCTTCGGAGTACTCGGATATGGTAGAGTCTATCTCCGTCAGTTTCTCCTTGACCGTATCTATAAGCTCCTTCATATACTGGTATACGTCCTGTTTTTTTATCCTCTTTTCTTCCACAAGCTCGTTGAAGACCCTATCCAGGGTGTCACCTCTTATATCCCATCGATAAAGCACCATAAGGCTGTGTTCTCGGGCTTTCTTGCGGAAACGCATGTTTTAGAGTTTCTTAAATAGATTTGCCATCTCTATGGCGGATAGAGCAGCTTCCCAGCCCTTGTTTCCCATCTTGGTCCCTGCCCTTTCTATAGCTTGCTCAAGAGTATCCGCAGTTATTATCCCGAAAGATACAGGCTTTGAGAACTCTATAGATATATTTGCTATGCCTTTGGATACCTCCGAAGCTATGTAGTCAAAGTGGGGTGTGCTTCCCCTTATGAGCACGCCGAGAGCTATCACCGCGTCTATGTCCGCTTTCTGGATGAACTTCTTTACCGCTACAGGTATCTCCCACGAACCGGGCACCCTTGCAATCTCTATGTTATCTTGAGAACCTCCGTGCCTGATTATACAATCCACAGCACCTTCAACGAGCCTATCCACCAGAAGGTGATTGAATCTTGAGGCTACTATCGCAAACCTTAAGCCTTCCGCCTTTAGCTCTCCTTCGTATGTCCTCATAGCCATTTAACTATCCTACAACAAAGGCTTTTAGGTTGATGGGGAAATTAAAAGGCTGTGCATGACAAAAATCAAATCTTGATAAATAAGTCATAAAAACTTATACTTACTTATATGAGCTATATCATGTGATTTTTGTCAGGTATAGGAGGGTATTGTCATGGCTGAGAGCGTTGTTAAGGAGAGACCCCGGAAGGAAGGGGTTTCCAGGAGGGATTTTTTAAAGACCGCTGCGGCGGTTTCTGCAGCAACTGCGGTGGGAATGAGTGTCCCCAAGGAGGCACTTGCCAAAGCCTCCCATGCGGAGTCCGGCTGGCGATGGGACAAGGCGGTATGTAGGTTCTGCGGGACGGGATGCGGTGTTATGGTTGCGGTAAAAGATGACCGGA
>CAYSNS010000237.1:0-2751 GCA_964432395.1 uncultured Aquifex sp.
GTAACCTTCCTGACAATACCCTTTGCTCTTTCAAAGACCATACCTATATGTTCTTTTGAAATCTCCTGAATGTCAAGCGGGTGGCAACCCGGGTTAGACTAAAGCTCTATCTCTTCGAAGCTCCTGACCTGAAGGTAGGGAAAACCATCTATCAATTCATTCTCTCCTTCTCTTGCTACCCTTATAACCCGCATTCCCGCTTCTGCGGAAGCCCTTATCTCTTCTGGGTTGTCTGAAAGAAACAGAACTTCCTCGGGTCTTAATCCTATCTCCTTCGCTATCCTCCTGTAAGAGTCAGGCTCCTTTTTGTTTCCTACTTTCGTGTCAAAGTATCCGGAGAAAAGATAGTTTAGGTCTCCATACTGGGTGTGCCCGAACAGAAGCTTCTGAGCTTTCACAGAACCAGAAGAGTATATATATATGGGTATGCCTCTTTTGTGCCACTCTAACAACTTCCTGTAGGCATCTTCGTATATGTGACCTTTCAACTCACCGCTCCTGTATCCTTCTTCCCATATGAGTCCCTGAAGCTCCTTCAGAGGTGTTATCTTTCTATCTTCTTCAATCCACTTCAAAAGTGTTTGTGCAGGCTCTCCCGCTTCTATTTTCTGAACTTCTTCAAGTATTCTTTGAACCTGCGGGTCGTGAGAATACTTTGCCACAAACTCCCTGAGTTTCCTTTTAGAGTATGGAAATAGAGTTTCCTTGACAAAGGAGAGGGACGAGGTCGTTCCCTCTATATCGGTGAGAACCGCCCTAACCAAGGCTTACTATACCCTCGTATCTGGGGAACTTTTTGGCTATGTCCGAGCCTGTGTAGTTGGCAACCCAGCCCTCTTCGGTCGTAAAGAGCCTTATGCACTTGAAGTCAGGACTATCCCCCATATCGAACCAGTGGGGAGTGTTGGGAGGAACGCTTATCAGGTCTCCACCCTCGCAGTGGACCACGTAAACCTTATCGTCCGGATGCAGATAAAATACTCCGTCTCCGTAAACGAAGTATCTGACCTCAAAGTCCGAGTGGGTGTGCTCGTCAAGGAACTTTTGTCTCAGTTCTTCCTTCTTGGGGTTGTCGGGGGTGAGGGAAATCACATCGCAGGACCTGAAGCCGAACCTAATCATAAGCCTGTTTATATCGTCTTTGAAGGCTTCAAGAACCTCCTCTTCATCAGACTCCCTGCTTATGGGTGCCTTGGGTTCCCATCTTTCAAAGAGAACACCTATGCCTTCAAGCTTGTTTTTTATATCTTCATAGCTTTCTACCTTCTCAAGAAGCCTTCCTTCCTCGTTGTAAACCAGTAACCTGCTCATAGTAAATATTCTATAGAAAAATTTGCGGGCTAAAACCCCGTATCTATGATGCGGGAATACAGCCCGTTTGCCGAAGGCAGTTTAAAGTATTAGGTGATGAAAAACCTGAGATGCTTGACCATAGTTTTAAACAACCTCCCACCTGAATACAAAGTTGTCCTCGGATACCTTACCTACCACTCAGGCAAACTCTACAACCAAGCCCTTTACCTCCTCAAAAACAGGCTTGCTAAAGTCAATATGTTTGACCTCTACAACAAGCTAAACTCTTCAATCCATCTCAAGGCTCTACAGTCAAGAACTGCTCAGATAGTCCTCGATGAACTTGTAAGAGCCTACAAAAACTGGTTTGAATACCTCAAAAACCCTCAGAAGTTCAAAGGACAAGAAATAAAGCCTCCCAAGTTCAGACCCAGGAGAAAACCTCACAGAACCCTAATCTATGACAGAACAGGCTTTAAGGTGATAGGGACTAAGATAAGGCTGTCCATCTCCAAAGAGTTGAGGAAGTGGTTAAAAGAAAAACACGACATACACATCAAATACCTCTGGATAGAGACAGGTCTTGAGCTTAAGGAAGAACTCATAAGAAATGTCCAGATAGTTCCCAAAGGAACAGAGTTTGAGCTTCACATAATCTACGAACCTCAGATAGAGAGAACAGGGTATAAGGGCGACAAAATAATGACAATAGACCCAAATTCTGGGAACTTCATGGTGATAGGGATAGAGGGAGTGAGGACTCCTTACATAATGGACGGCAAAGGCTTAAAGTCCTTGCTCAGGAAGTATCTGAAGAAGATAACAAAGCTCCAGAGTTTAAAAGACAATCTCAAAAACAAAGGACTTCCATACCACAGGGTAGAGGAGAGGATAAGCAGGCTTTGGGTGAAGATAAAGAGACTGCTCAGGCACTACGCTCATACGGTATCAAACCTGATACTTGAGCTTGCAATCAAATACGGGGTTAAGGAAATCTACATAGGGGATGCGGTGAAGAACAAGAACAAGGAGAGCAATTTAAATTCCATAGCGGACCAGATATGGAGCTTGCTTCCTCACGGGAAGGTGAAAGAGCACCTGGAATACAAAGCTGAAGAATACGGTATAAGAGTGGATTACATAGATGAGAGCTATACTTCAGGGGTGGACTCCACGCTTGTGTGTGGAGTTAGCAGAGAAAACTACACCCCTGAAGGGAGAGTAAAGAGAGGGCTGTTCGGAACCTCTCTCGGATTTTTGAATGCGGATGTTAACGCTGTGAGGAACTATCTGAAAAAGCTTGGGAAGTTTGACCTACTCACCGGACTTGCTAAACCTATAAGAGTGAGGATATTCAAAAGTATCTCCGTTAGCTCCCTGTATGCTCAGATAGGGGGCAGGAGTAGAGGCGGTGTGAACCCGCCCGAAGCTCTGCATCTCTGATGCGGGGTAGTTCAC
>CAYSNS010000238.1:0-2748 GCA_964432395.1 uncultured Aquifex sp.
CAGGATATACCCGGTAATATTTGCAAATATCCTGCTTTCTGTAGATGAAGATGAAATTCCACTATCAAGCCAGTGTAAAAACTGCGATGGTGTAAACGCGTATTCCCCTGATGCCGGTGCAATAAGATTAAGCGACGTAAAGAGGGAAGCCGGGGCTAAGCTTATGGATAATGCAAGAGCCGGTAAAAAACTTACAGCAAGAATATTTGCAACGTTGAAAAAATATGGCGTGTTTGAGGAGGTTATGGCAAATTACATACTTGATGACATACGCACGTTCGGCTATGTAGGTGAGACTCAGACATTCAACGCCTTTGTATATAAAGCATTTGTAGAGAGCTTCTTTGAGAACGAAGAAGAAAAAAGACTCTTTCTGGAGAACCAGATACGGGCAATAGATAGAGAATTAAATAGGTTGCTTGCACATAAGAGTCGGAGATGGCAAACTAACAGCGCTATCGATGTTCTTTATAAGGTGAAGAATGCAGCAGAAGAGATTATTGCTGGATATACTGGATAATCAGCTTAACTCTTTAAAGAAGAAAGGCTTACATATGTAGCGCTTGCATAACAAGATAATGAGGAAGGGATAACATTCCGAACAAAAGGTTCTTAAACCTACAGCTTTCCGGTTCTCTTCTACATTTCAGGATGGTTTCGGTGTATATCTTATCTGCTTCAACAACGCATGAAGGAGCCTCAGGAGATTTGATATAGAGTTTAACCTTGTTGTCCTCTATAACGAATGCAGAAGACACCTTGTAAGGGTAGCATCCACACGGCGGACAGTATTTGTTCAGAACCTTCCCGTCTTGTGTAACCCCCATAGCGTGGAGCATTTCATCCTGAATGCTGCATTTCTCTCCCGTCCTGAACAGCCCGCTAATCAACACACCGGTAGATGGGATGTTTTCCATTCTGCACCAGCCGTTGCCGAGCAATGGTTTGTTGAAGAACAGCTCCGCATGAGCAAGCCACAGCATGGCAAACTTCTTTATCTCCGGGTTGCAGGTTGATCTGGAATACATAGAAGTAAGAGTGAAGGAAAAAACCATAAACAGAACCGGAAATATCAGCGCCTTTTGGTACCATTTTGAACTTATTATTAGCAACAAGACAACGGATACAGTAAATCCTGCAAAGGTAAAAAGAGGGAACATTACACCTTCGTTAAGGAAGTGAGCCGAAGCTCCTATAGAAATCACAAAGCCTGCGAATAGTACCAGAGGCGGAACAAATCCGGGTACCTTCATGACTCAGGAGCGAATCAGTCTTTCACCCACCCTGGCAATACCCCATGCATGGGTGGGAGGTATTCTTATCTCCAGTCTGTTCTCTCCTTCTTCTCCTGTACCCATCCTGAGCCTCACGAGCTGCTTGAACGGTATTCCTCTCTTTTTCAACGCTTCCCTGATTAGCGGTGTGGGAGGCAAATTCTTTGCCTGGGCTGCCTTTGTGATCTCCTGAACAATTTCCTTAACTTCCTCTTCCTTCCCCTCCTCTTCCGTTTCTATGAACTCCTGTACTACTACATATCCCCTTATCCCTGTGATCTTGGTAGGCATGTAAAGTCCGCCAAGACAAGCATTCCTGATGGAAGAGAGAAGCTTAGAGTATCCGACGTAATCCAGAACTGCCGCCCTTTCGCCATCGGGCGAATAGCCTCTGAGAGCTATTTTCCTCTCCCCGAATATAGGGGATATTTCCAGAGAATAGTCCATAATTCCATACCTGAGTATTCCCGGAATCTGTACCGAGTTCAGTATATATGATGCTATGGACGACGCCTCAAATGCAGGGACCTCGGTAAAGACCTTATCCCCGTCATCGCGCCTTACCCTGATCCTTACCCTGCCGAAAGTTTTACCTTTTTCTATGTATAGACCTCCTATCACCTCCCTTTTGCTCACTATGCCCGTTCCTATAAAGTCCAGGGAACCGACTACGGGTATAATCAGCGATGTGGGTATTTCTGTTTTTGCCGTTCTCTCCCCGCTAACAGAAAAGGATATGGTTCCGTTAGCCACTATAACCTTAAGGCTGTAGCCCTTGCCTGCGGTGAAGTATCCACCCGCTTCAAGTCCGAGACTTACCTGCTGCTGTTCCATACTGACTGCCCTCCAAACCTGACTTCCTTTTAACTAAATATACAACCGAGAAAAAATTTCGTGAAGCCATTACTGCCTTGTTATTGTGCCGTAAAAAACCTCACCACTGCATAAGGTCGGGAAGGGGTAGATGCGGTGAGGTTCCCGTCCGGAACTATTTGACCGTTGTTCACTGCAAGAGGCAGATACAGCTCTCCTATGTTTTTATCCGTCATAAGGATGTATTTCTGGTATAGATATACTCCCAAGTTAGAGTCCATCCCGACCAGTATTTCTTCAATGTCCTTGAGCGATAAGCTTCTATGCAGGCCGGGAGGATAAAGTTTTTCGTATGCAAACCGCATGTCTTCCACCCTGAACTTATATTGTCCCGAAACCACTTCAAAAGCAGCCCTGGCTACGACGTCAGAGGCTATAACCGTGAGCATATTTTTAGTTCTTGTAACAGCAACGTTGAGCCTGTTGGGAGTAAATATAAAGTCCGCGATACTATCTGCATAGCTATCATCTGCAACAGTAAACATATATATCACAAGGTCTGCCTCCTGTCCCTGTGTTTTATCCACGGTTCCGACCTTCGTGTTCTGTATACCGGCAGAGGATACCATATTGGAAAGAAAGGTCTCCTGTGCCCTGAAAG
>CAYSNS010000239.1:0-2729 GCA_964432395.1 uncultured Aquifex sp.
AGACCACAGCTACGGATACTAAAAGATAAACCCAGCCTTTTAAGCTCATATCCAATCCCCCCTTTTAATCTTTCAGTTAATTTTATAGTATTATAAGTATTATAGTGAAATTTACAATTAGAAAAGCTATATAAAGATGAGCGACCTTCTTTGGGCTGGTTTCTCTCAGGAGAGCTATGTTGTGTGAGGGCCTGAGTAAGACTCGGTGCTTTGGGGATTTTTTTACATGTCCAGAAAGATATTGACTCTCTAACCCTTCCTCGGGTAAATTAGTTACGGAGGTAGGCATGGCGCAAGTTCAGCACAAAGATGATGCCTTGGAAGCTCTCAAGAACGCTAAGGTCGTTGCTGTGATAGGAATATCCTCAAATCCCGAAAGACCTTCATACTACACCACCGAGAAGGTTCTGAAGAAGGGAAAGCACAAGGTTTACCTTATAAATCCCAAGTATGCGGGTCAAGAGATACTGGGCATAAAGGTTCTTCCCTCCCTCAAGGAGGTTCCCGAACCCATAGATATAGTTAACGTCTACAGGAATCCAGCCCACGTTGAGCCCATAGTTCAGGAGGCTATAGAGGTGGGTGCTAAGATAGTGTGGCTCCAGCCGGGAGCGGAAAACTACGAGGTGATAGAAAAATACAAGGACAAAATTAAGTTCGTTTACGAAGCCTGCATAGGGGTTGAAGCGGGATACCTTAAGGACTAAGCCCTGACTCCGCTTACAAGCTTTATGAGTAGCTCCGCCATATTCTCTTTGGGCACCACGTAGTCCACACAGCCGGTTTTTATTGCGCTCTCGGGCATAGCCCAGAGTATGGCAGTTTTGGGGTCTTCCGCTACCGTTACCCCTCCCGCATTTTTTACTTCCACTATACCCTTTGCTCCGTCGTTTCCCATACCTGTCATGATTACGCCTATGGTGTTACTGCCAAATACCTTAGAAACAGAAGAAAGAAGCAGGTCCGCGGAAGGTTTATACAGAAAAGCGTCATCCTGAACATAGTTCACTATTGCCCTTTCCGGAGTTCCTTTGACCTTCATATGAATCCTGCCCCGCGATATATAGATATGCCCCGCCTTTATAACTTCCCCTTCCTGAGCTTCTTTTACAGGAAGCTTACACATAGAGTCCATATGCCTTGCAAAAGTAGCAGTGAAATTATCGGGCATATGTATCGCCACTAAAACCGGCGATGGAAAGTCCTGCGGGAGCTTAGGAAGAACTTCCTTCAGCGTCTGTGGACCTCCCGTAGATATACCTATCGCTATCGCAGGGGGAACGCTGAACTCTTCCTTAATCTCTTTCTTTTTGGGTGTAGGTGGCTGTATGACCCTTGCCTTATCACTATCGTATACGGCTCTGACCTTGCTTATTATTTCATCTTTGAACTTGAAAAGTTCCTGATAGTCTGTCGGTTTTGTAATAAAATCTATAGCTCCCTTCTCAAGGGCCTCTATGGTTTCCTGAGTACCTTCTTTTGTTAAAGCGCTCACCATTATGACCTTACAGGAAGGGCAGACCTTCTTTATCTCGTCCAAAGCACTCAAACCATCCATTATGGGCATATTTATGTCAAGGGTCACCACATCGGGCCTGAGCTCACGAACAAGCTCAACCGCATCTTTGCCGTTAGAAGCTTCTCCTACAACCTCTATGTCTGGTGAAGAAGACAAAAGCTTCTTTAGAGCGAGCCTTATGAAGGGTGAGTCATCAACTACCAATACCTTTATCATCTTGGCCTTACCTCTTCCTGTAGAAGAAGAACCTCCCGAATTTCTCGGGTTCAAACAGGTCATAATAATCTCCGCTAAGTATTTCCGTAGAGGATATAACCAGCCAGCCCGAAGGCTTTAAGATACTGCTGAGATTTTCAAGGGCTACACGCTTAGAATCTTTATCAAAGTAAATTAGGACGTTCCTACAAAGGACCACATCAAACCTGCTCAGGAAGGAGCTAAAAGATGCTTTCTCAACCAGGTTCACCTGTCTGAATTCCACACGCATCTTCACATCGGGCTTAATCTTAAGACTCTGTCCGTCAATCTCTATAAAATTCCTGTAATCTTCGGGTATGTCGTTTATCTCGGAACTTCTGTATATTCCTTCTCTCGCTTTTTTAAGAACCTCTTCGTTTATATCCATTCCCACTACCTTGCCCTGAATTCCTCTCTTTGCCATCATCATAGCCAAGGTGTAAGGCTCCTGACCCGTTGAACATCCCACGCTCGCCATATCAAGGCTATGTCTGTCCTTCAGAACCTCATCAAAGAGAACATCAAGCTGTTCCTTCTCCCTGAAAAAGCGGGTCTCTGGAACAGTCATGAGGTCTATGAGAAGCCTCTTTCTCTCAGGTGTCTGGAGGAAGAAGGACACTATCTCCTGGGGGTCTTCCCGCTCAACGTTCATACTCCTGAGGAGTCTTTCCAGCTTGTACTCAAGTATCTTCATCCTCTCATCGGGGTAGTAGTTGCCCGTGAGCTTGTATATGGTTTCTCTCAGTAGCTCTATAAGTTCCTGTCTGCCTTCCGCCTTCACCTTCGAGCCTTGGGGGTTTTATTTTAAACTATTAAGTGATGATTAGTTGGCTTTTAAAGAGGATTCTGGGAACAAAGAACGAAAGAGAAATCAAGAAACTCAGACCCTTCGTCAAAAGGGTGAACGAGCTGGAAAGAGAGCTTGATGAACTCCCCAACAAGGAGCTTGTCAAGAGAGCACAGGAGCTTTACG
>CAYSNS010000240.1:0-2727 GCA_964432395.1 uncultured Aquifex sp.
AGCCAGGCGAGGGCTTGCATATCCCTCGGTGTTGTGCCCTGATAAGTCAAGTTTCCCGTGTCTTCGTATATGCCGAGAGCTATCAGTGTAGCCTCTTCAGGGCTAATGGAAACATTCTTGCGAGCCAGCTCTTCCACAACCAGCGTTGTAGCGGAACCTACCTTTTCTATCTTCCCTTCATAGGCAATTCTTTTTAAAGTCTCGGGATGGTGGTCGTAAACTACAACCCTATCTATCCTCTCATGAGGAATGAACTCGGGGATGTGTTGTGTATCCGCAAGGATGATGGTAAAGCGTTGGGGTATTTGTTCGCTTATGCGAAAGAGGTGTTTAAAGTCCTTGAAAACCTGACTTGCCCTTTTAGATAGGTGAGAAGGCTTGAGCAAACAGCTTTCAGGATAGAGCTTCAGTAACCCCAAAGATGCGGACAGAGCATCCAGGTCCGCACCCTTCTCCAAGACTATTAGCTCTTTGCAAGAAATCACCTTTTTAAATTTATACTCTTACTGCAAGCCCACGGGCTGTAAACTTTGTATATGTGCTTTTGTCTTCAGCTTCGATCTTAAGCTCCAGTATTGCATTGGCACCAAGTTCCTTGGCTCTGTCCATAAGCTTCTCTACTACAGCCTGCTCGCCTAAAGAAGCATAAACCTCTCTATCAGAAGGTATTACTACAGTGCTTTCTATGTATCCAAGAAACCTTTTGACTTCGTAACCGGGTATAGTTTTTGAGTAAGTAACTATTACGCCATCTTCGGAATCTTCCTGAGAAGGCCTGTAGACACGCTTCTTCAAAAGCACAACAGACAGAGTCAATAATATGGCTCCAAAGGACGCTTCGAGCCACATGTCTACCTCCCTCACTTTATATTTTGCAATGTTATTATACATTACCTCTCCCACTGTATTCAATGTAAACAATTTGACAATTTTGTAAACAAACTAACACAAGCGCCTACTGCAACTTTGTCTTCCCTAACACATTAGCCTTGTTTTGGCGTTCAGCCCTCTTTGGCACGTATATTGCTTATAACGTTGTTAGGAGGAAGGAAGATGAAGAAGATAGAGGCTATCATTAAACCTTTTAAGCTGGACGAGGTCAAGGATGCCCTCGTTGAGCTGGGCATAGGTGGTATGACGGTTACCGAGGTCAAAGGCTTCGGGCAACAGAAGGGACACACCGAGATATACAGGGGAACGGAGTACGTAATTGATTTCCTTCCCAAAGTCAAGATTGAGGTGGTCGTCAAGGACGAAGACGTGGAAAAGGTTATAGAAACCATAGTCAAGACCGCCCAGACCGGCAGGGTGGGAGACGGCAAGATATTCGTCATACCTGTAGAAGATGTTGTCCGTATAAGGACAGGAGAGAGAGGAGAGGAAGCGGTTTAAAAATCTTATAAGGAGGTGCAGGCATGCCTAAGTACACACCGCAGGAAGTTCTGAGCCTGATTGAGCAAGAAGGGGTTCAATATGTAGACCTGAGATTTTCGGACCCGTTCGGCCAGTGGCAACACCTTACAATACCCGCCTACGAGCTGTCCGAAGACACCTTTGAAAACGGAAGAGGCTTTGACGGCTCCTCCATAAGAGGCTGGCAGAGCATAAACGAGTCCGACATGCTCGCAAAGCCGGACCCCAACACAGCCTTCATAGACCCCTTCATAGAACCCAAAACCCTCGTAATGATATGTGATATATACGACCCCGTTACGGGAGAGAGATACGGAAGGGACTCAAGATACATAGCCCAGAAGGCGGAGCAATACCTCAAGCAGACCGGTATAGGAGATACCGCTTACTTCGGTCCGGAGGCGGAGTTTTTCATACTGGACTCGGTAGAGTTTGGAACGTCCGCTAATTATGCCTTCTGGAGGGTAGATTCCGAGGAAGGATGGTGGAACAGAGAGCTTACCTCCACCGGATACAAGATACCCCACAAGAGGGGATACTTCCCTGCTCCTCCCCTAGACAAGATGATGAGCATAAGGAACGAGATGGTATCTATCCTCTCCGAGCTCGGTGTTACCGTTGAGCTCCATCACCACGAGGTTGCGACCGCAGGTCAAGCGGAGATAGATATAAGATTTGACTCTCTCGTAAATCAGGCGGATAAGCTCTTCCTATATAAATACGTAGTTAGGAACGTTGCAGCAAAGCATGGCAAATACGCTACCTTCATGGCTAAGATTCTTCCCAACGACAACGGTTCTGGAATGCACACCCACTTCTCCATATGGAAGGGAGATGAACCCCTCTTTGCAGGCTCTGGCTACGCCGGACTTTCCGAGACCGCTCTTTACGCAATAGGTGGAATACTAAAACACGCAAGGGCACTTGTCGCCTTCACCAACCCCACCATAAACTCCTACCACAGGCTCGTTCCCGGATTTGAGGCACCTGTAAGGCTCGCCTACTCCGCAAGGAACAGGTCCGCGGCTATAAGGATACCTATGTATTCCCAGTCCCCCAAGGCAAAGAGGATAGAAGTAAGATTCCCCGATGCCACTTCAAACCCCTATCTTGCTTTCAGCGCTATACTCATGGCTGCGATTGACGGAATAGAGAACAAGGTTGACCCCGGAGAGCCTTTTGATAAGGACATCTACTCCCTGCCTCCCGAAGAGCTTGAGGGAATACCCCAGCTACCCGGCTCCTTAGAGGAAGCTGTCAACGAGCTTGAGAAGGACTACGAGTTCCTCCTTAAGGGTGGTGTCTTCACCGAGG
>CAYSNS010000241.1:0-2726 GCA_964432395.1 uncultured Aquifex sp.
TATATCGAAGTCTCCTTTAAGGAAGGCTTCTCTGACTTTCTTCTTAGGCTCGTATACGAGCACTTTTCTCTCAACACCCGCACTTGATGCAAGTTCTCGCAGTCTCTCTCCCGCCTGCTGTGCCAGTATTCTTGTGGGAAATACGAGCAAGGACTTGGAACTCAAGAAAAGAGCGCTAACAAAACCGAAGGTGCTTTTACCCACACCGGTGGGAGCAACCACCGCAAAGGAACGCTTCATAAGAACCCTCTTTGCCCAGAGCTTCTGCAGGCTCCAGGGAGGAGCACCGACTGCTCTTTTGAAGAACTCGCTAAAATTACGCAGGTTTTCCTGGGCGGTGCAAAAGTCCTCCAGCTTTTTGATTTTTCCGTAAGCTTTTAGCTCTTTACATACATCAGATTCTGTCTCTCTCTCAAGACACCTTTCGCATGGAAGCCCCTTAAGTAACCTCTCATCGCTTACGGGACCACCACAGTTGGGACACCCGTTCTCTATTATCAATAAACTCATTTCCTAATGCTTCAGCACCGCATTGACGGTTCTATCTATATCCTTTGCAAGGTTAAAGTCCCTCTCCGTTATGCCTCCCGCTTCATGGGTCGTCAGCTTTACCTTTACCTTCTTAAAAGACACCTCAAGGTCTGGATGGTGCCAGTGGACCTCCGCAAGGGAGGCTATGGAATTAACAACAAAGATTGTAGTTTTCCAGTTCTTGGTTTGAAACTCCTTCACTATAAAACCTTCTTCAAGGCTCCAACCCTCAAGCTCTTTGAGTCTATTTATAACCTCTTCACGGGTCATGGCCTCCATCTTCTTACCTCCTCAAAGTTCCATATCAAGCTCATTAAAGACCGAGTAAACGTTCCTCATATGAAATTCCTCATACATCTTAGAGCCCTTAAAGGGTGTGTCCTTGAGAGCCTCCTTGACCTCATCAATAAAGAGTCCCTCATCCTTGAGTTTCCTCACGTTCTCCCTAACGTATGTTATGTATTTCTCCGTCCACTCTATGGCTTCCTTGCCAGCGGGTCTGCCGTGCCCCATAAGTAGTTTCTTAAAGCTCATACCCTTCAATCTGTTCAAGACCTCCAGCCAAGCCTTCGTAGACACGTTTCTATCTCCCAGGAAAGGAATCCTCTTGTAAGATACCAGGTCACCCACGAACAGGTATCCATCTACCCTGATTACCAGGTCCGTATTTGTGTGAGCAGGTGTCATAGGAATTACCTCAAAGGTTTTAGAACCTACCTTGAGTTTCAAGGCCTTTTCTATAGCTATGTCCGGTGGCAAAAGTTTTACCTTACCAAAGACCCCAAAAGCTTTCTGAGCACCTTCAAGAACCATGTCCGCACTGCCATCTTCATAAAATTCTTTCAGGTTCCTGTGTGCGATGAACTTTGCACCTTCCTTCTTGTAAGGTGCTATACCGAACCAGTGATCCATGTGGTAGTGTGTGGCTATAACGTATAGGATGGGGAGTTTCTTGACCTTCTTGAGTTCGGTTATAAACTCCCTCGCAAGCTCGGGAGTGGAAAGGGTATCTATAACAACCCATCCCTTTTCCGTTAGCACGCCGTAGGCATTTGATATAAAGCCCCTGTTCTCCTTAGAAGGTAGTCCGTATCCACCCTCAGCCATGTATACATTTGGAGCTACCTTTTTAAGCTCAATGCCAAAAAGCAGGGAAACGGAAAACAGCAACAGCGCTATAGCCTGCATCTCATACCTCCCTGAAGAGATACTATAATAAAAAGGCAAAGGGGGTTGTAAGATGGATTTTCTTGGAAGAGAGGAAGCACCTCTAAGTGCGGATGAGTGGAAGCAGATAGACGAGGCGGTAGTCAGGGTAGCTAAGGAAACTCTGGTCTGCAGAAGGTTTGTCCCCGTAGTGGGCCCCATAGGTCCCGGTCATCAGATGGTTTCTTACGATGTCATATACGGGATGGAGCCCGGAGTCTGTGAGATAAAGCCGGGACAGGAATACGAAACCTGCGAGCCTGTAAGAACGGGAGTTAGAAAGCACATACCCATACCCACCATATACAAGGACTTCATCATATCCTGGAGAGACCTTGAATATTTCAGGCAGTTCAATATGCCTATAGATACCTCAAACGCTGTTGCCGCAGCAGTAGCCACCGCGGTGGCGGAGGACACTCTCATACTCCTTGGCAACAAGAACCTGGGTCTTGAGGGTCTGATGAACGCGGAGGGCAGGGGAACCATGTCCATGAGCGACTGGTCTAAGGTGGGGAACGCCTTCACCGATGTGATAGAGGGCATCTCAAAGCTGGTAGAGCAGGGCTTTTACGGTAATTACTACCTGCTGGTGAACCCGAAGCAGTATTTCCAGCTCAACAGGATGCACGATAACACGGGGCTCTTGGAGATAGAACAGATAAAGAAGGTGGTAAAGGACGTGCTCCAGACACCCATAATCCCCGAAGGACAGGCCCTTCTGGTCTCCGCAGGACCTCAGAACTTTGACCTCGTAATTGCTCAAGATATTTCCGTTGCCTACGTTGAGTCTACCAATATGAATCACCTGTTCAGGGTTCTTGAGATGGTGGCACTCAGGATAAAGAGACCCGGCTCTATACTCGTGATAGGAAAGGGCGGTTGAGAGTTCTGAATGTGGGTTCTCGGACAGCACGATGAGCAGTATAGAAAAGCAAGAAGCTCTGTCCTAAACCTCGTAGGCAACACACCTCTGGTTAAACTTGAGA
>CAYSNS010000242.1:0-2723 GCA_964432395.1 uncultured Aquifex sp.
TGGCCTTTCTCCTGCTACTGCCTTTCGTTGTAAAGGTCATTCTCCCTGATATGTCGCATGGTACCGTTGCGGACGAGTTCCAGCCTTTATACGACAAGCTGGAAGAATGGAGAACAGGAGGACTCGGAAGGGGCATATTCATAGCGTCCTTGATAGGAATTGCAGCAGGGACGCTCTTTTCTATGAGGATAGTACTGATGCCATCCATTGCCATAGCCTTGATCCTCGGGTTCGGAAAGACCATTCTGGAACCTCTCATAGCAACAGGCGCCACCTTTTAATTTCTCTTATAGGAGGTCAGACATGAGCGCAACGTATACAACAGGGAGGTTTGTCTTCGGTATAGGCTCCAAAACAATAGGCTTTGTTGATGAGGCGAAAAGCGCATTCTCGGGAGAAAATCAGCCCATAGAAGAGCTGGTATCAGACACTATCAATGAAGCGGTTGAGGCTCTGAATGGAGCTGAGCTGAGAGATGTAGACATAGTGGTATTCAAGAAAGGCATGGCTGTATCTATCCTGGCAATTGCAAAGGGGGTAAGAGATGGAACGTGAGATACCGCAGTACCTGCACACGGATGCAGTTTTCCTCGGGATGTCTAAGGAGGAAGCTCTTGCGTGGCTTGCTCCGTTCGGCATAGGACATCTGTTTTTTGACTCTCCGGGTATAGGCTTGCTGATTGGATTAGTTTTTGTCTACATGCTTATGAAATGGAAAACGGATAAACCGAGAGGTATTGTCTATCACAAGCTAAGGAGGTGGATTCCGATTGAGCTTGGCTCGCTTAATACCGGGATTGACCCTGTGGATAGGAGGGTTATCGCTTAGCTTTGCCTGTGTGGTAGTGGAAGACTATGGGACAGAGGGCGAGGTGTTCCCAATAAAGGAAACAGACATAAGGCAGGTAATGCTTAAACACTGGAAGGCAGAAATGGAAAAGTGGCGAAAGGAAACCAGAAAAAAGATAGAGAGATACTATGACAAGGATGCGGGCTTTGCTTATGACACTTCATACAGGGAATATATATGCACCCCTCAATACACCCTGCCTGAAGCCATAAGGGATAAGAACGGGAGGGTTGTATATCCGAAGGGATATACGTTCAACCCTTTGGAGTACATGAAAATACCCTTTGAAATATGTTTCGTTACGGACAAGGAGCTTGATTTCCTTCCCAGACTTGAAAAGAAAGACATATATACCCACAGGGAATTATGGAGTGGCAGAATGTATGTCCTTGTCAAGGGGAACGCATGGAAACTCAGGGAAAAAGGTTATCTGGTATGGGATTACGGAATATCTAAGGACTGGATAGAAAGAATGTGTGTGAAGGAGGTTCCTGCATGCGTGAAGCAAGTGGGGAAACAGTTAAAAATCAGAACAGGATACCAGGCCTTACTTATGCGTTAGCAGGTATACTTGCTTTACTACTAACATATAAATACGTAGGTTATCCCGTATTCATTACAGACCGCTCTCTACACAACGCCCCTAAAGTAGCTGTATGCCTCCGCTTCATGGAACCTAAAGAAGGAGACCTTGTAAGCTTTGTACCTCCTATAAATACACGTCAGCTGACAGGTGTTGATAAGGGCGGAAGATACATGAAGAGGCTACTTGCAAAGAATCCGACTGTGGAATATAAAGGGGATAAGGTTGTGGTGAACGGTATAACCCTCAAAAGAGACCTTGCAAGATGGGAAAGTAAATTCAAGTTTGCCGTTGATGGTTATAAGGGTAGGATGGACGGATACTTTGTGCTGGGTGATGTAATTAATTCCATAGACTCACGATACTTCGGCACAGTCAAGGAGGTTGATAAATGCATTGGTATAATATAGGACCTCATAGGCTCAGTTTGGGTCATAATATTGATGAAATGGCAAGGAAGAGGACTTCATTGAAGATGCTCAGAAAACAGGCTATTGAAGAAGGGAAGCCAATATTTAAGAAATTGGCGGAGAACGACAAAGCTGTGGCTGTTCTCATGTTATTCCCTGACGGGAACGTCAGAGTAAAACTAACTACCAAGCAGAGTTATACGAGGAACTATTTCCTGAACGTGAAGGAACCCGAGGAACTTCAGGCCCTCGGAGAGCTTATTCAAGAACTCGCTAATAGAAAACAGCTGATGAACCTTCTCAGGGAAAATGAGAGTTAAGAAAAGACTCCTATCATACAAAGAGGCTTCCGAATATATGGGGATATCTGTAAGCAATCTGAAAAGGCTTGTTAAAGCCGGTGTTCTCCCAACTATAAAGATTGGGAAAAGGCGTCTCTTTGATCTTAAAGATATTGATGAATTTATTGAACAAAGAAAGATGTCAAGCTAATCCATCCAGTAGTGAGAATATGAATTTATAGGATCATATGGACTGCTCCTGTCATCATCCCAATCATCATCAGGTGCATACTTCTTGACCCGCTCTCTGTTTTCCTTTTCCTCACTTATAAGCTCCGCGTAACTCATCTTGGACTTTCTTTTGACTTCCAGATAGTTAACCGCCTGCTTGAGTGTGGTTATAACCATTACCAGCGTGAGTGCACCGAACACACCTATCAGTGTATCCCATTCCTTTGACCAAGAAACCCAAGTCATATATGCGGATAGGACCGCCAGAACAAGCAGGACAATCGTTGCAACAAAGTGCTTTCTGACTTCCGACTTGCTCGGTCTCTCAACCAGAAAGCGGTGCTCTCTTACAAATTCCAGAATTCTTA
>CAYSNS010000243.1:0-2714 GCA_964432395.1 uncultured Aquifex sp.
TGAGCCATGCGTTCTGAGAGTCCCAGGAGTGATACATCCACTGGGGTCTTGCGGTAAAGGCATACAGCGGATATTCGTCTCCGCTGACCTCTTCCTCAAAGGGAGGATACCAGAAGGGCAAGGGGTCAAAGTATTTGACGAGCCTCTCCCTTATTATCGGGTCATTAGGAGGCTGGTTTTCACCTTCCCACAGCCCCTGTCCTGCAAGCCTGAAGGTCTGGAGAGACTCAACATAGAAGTTCATTATTATGGGTTCGGTCTTCTTTACAAAGCCCACGCTCTTTGCCCACTCAAGGTAGTCTTTGTTGATGTGTCTGTAGTATCTCATATGCTCTGGAAGCCTGTAGTAGAAGAAGCCTTTGTTCTTTGTATACATCTCAAGCTGTTTGGGGTTTGGTTCTCCTACAAAATGTTTGTCCCCGTTCTTTCCTCTCCAACCCGCTAAGGCTCCTATACCCGGTCTGGGTTGCCAGTTTATGAGAAAGTCTTTAAAGTCCTTATACTTGGGTGTTCCGTCCTCGTTCACAAAGCCGGGGAGCTTGAGCTTAGTTCCCAGCTTGACCATAACGTCTCCCCAGGGCATTACGTCGTAGCCTTCCTTTTTAGGGTCAACTACAGGCTGTCTGAGAGCGTCTACCGGCCCGCTTGCCACAGATGGAGGCCTGTCAAGGAGCGATAGGGCAAACCACTGCTCAAGGTAGGTAGCGTCAGGAAGAACAAGGTCCGAGAAGGCTACCTGCTCACTGTAGAATGCATCTATGGTGATTATCTTAGGAATTACGTAGTTACCCGCAGGGTCTTTTGCGGTTAAAGCCTCTATTATGTAGGGTATATTCTGAGAGGAGTTCCAGGCCATGTTAGCCATGTAGATTATGAGAACCTCTATGTCGTAGGGGTCTTTCTGATACGCTGCGGGTATAACGTTCTGAATACAGCCGTGGGCTGTTATGGGAAACTCCCAGCTGTAGGCCCTATCTATACGCAGGGGCTTGCCCTCTTCATCCACCAGGAGGTCATCGGGGTTCTGGGGAAGTCCCAGGTGAGGGCCCTTGAGTGGTTCTCCATACTTGAGGTCGTTAAGAGACTTTATCTTCACAGGTTTTGGCAGGTCCTCTATGTGCTTGGGATAGGGTGGCTTTGCAAGATGTCCTCCAGGAACATCAACACATCCGAGGAGCATCTTAAGAACGAACACCGCCCTTGAGGTCTGGAAGCCATTGGTGTGAGAAGCTACACCTCTCATTATGTGGAAGGACACCGGTCTTCCCTTCATAGTTTTGTGTTTTCTTCCCCATACGTCCGTCCACTCTATGGGTAGCTCTATGGGTTCATACAGGGCTATAACGCCCATCTCCTTTGCTATCCTCTCTATATCCTTTGCGGGTATTCCAGTAATCTTCTCCACCCGCTCGGGGCTGTAGTCCCTTACAAGCCTCTCCGCAAATATGTCAAAGGCGGGTCGCACCTTGAAGCCCTCAGGTGTTTCAAACTCACCTATGAACGCGGGGTCAAGGTCATCGGGAACTATCCTGTCCGCAGGCTTGAAGGACTTGGACTTCTTGTCGTAAACCATCGGCTTGCCTTCTTCGTTTCTGTAGAAGAGTCCATCCTTGGATGTCCCCGGTGCCTGTATCACGAGCCAGGGAGCGTTTGTCTGCTCTTTCAGGAATGTCCAGTCAATGAGGTTGTATTTAAAAAGAACGTGCATCAGGCCCATTATGAAGGCACCGTCGGTCCCCGGTTTTATGGGCACCCACTCGTCCGCTATGGCACCGTAAGACCAGCGAACGGGGTTTACAAACACGAGCTTTCCGCCCCTTCTCTTCATCTCCTGGATGCCCAGCTTGAAGGGATTGGAGGCGTGGTCCTCCGCAACCCCTATCATCATGAAGTATTTGGTGTTCTCAAAGTCGGGGTCTCCGAACTCCCAGAAAGAGTATCCCGTTGAGAGAAGACCCGCAGCGGCAACGTTAACCGAACAAAAGCCCCCGTGTGCTGCCCAGTTTATTGTTCCAATTTGCTGAGCAAACCAGCCGTTTATGGCTTGCATCTGGTCCCTTCCCGTGAAGAAGGCAACCTTAGCGGGATTCTTCTTTCTTGCCTCATCTATCCATTTAACCGCTATATCTATGGCTTCGTCCCACTCTATCTCCTTGAACTGTCCCGAGCCTCTGGGTCCTACCCTGAGCAGGGGTTTCCTGAGCCTTGCAGGCGAGTATTCCTTCATTATCCCGGAAGAGCCTTTTGCACAGAGGACTCCTTTATTCAAAGGGTGGTCATCGTTTCCCTTTATGTAAGTAACCTTGTTGTTCCTGACATAGACCTCTATCCCACATCTGCAGGCACACATATAGCAGGTGCTGTAATACTTTCTCTCGTAAAAGCTTCCTCCTATCTCCATGGCGTTGCCTCCTTAGGGCACACTTTAACTAAAAGGATAATTCCCGCTCTAAGGTATTGATAGCAGTTTTTCTTAAAATTCCATAAGTTATGCTTATGGGTCTTATAAGGATAGGCTTATTAAATGACCTCCACCCATACACCTTTTAGGTAGAGGGTGTTCGGCATCTGAAGTATCCAGGGATGGTCTTTGTCCTGGAAGGTCTTTGCTATTACCCTTACCTGCCTCCTAACGTCGTAAGAAGCTTGGGTAAGAACATCAAGGAGGTGGCTCTCGGTTATGTGGAACGAGCACGAGAATATAGCCATGTATC
>CAYSNS010000244.1:0-2705 GCA_964432395.1 uncultured Aquifex sp.
ATGTCTCTTCGGGAAGCTGGCCGTAAGCGGGACTTGAGGGATGGGGAGGGACAAAACCCTCTATTCTGTTACGGTAAAACTCAAGAACCTCTTCTTCTACGACGTCCTCTACGCTCTTTCCTATAGCATCTCCCAGGGCGGAGCCGAGGATGGCTCCAACAAACTTATCTCTGATAAGTCGCATACTATTAATTTAGGGAATATAATTCTCTTATCACTCCGGAGGTGATGGAATGGAGATTGTTATAGATGACCTGTTCAAAACCGTAGGTGATAAAAGGTTTCTGAGCATAGCGGACAAGGTCCTTGAGGGCGGGAGACTTACCGAAGAAGATGCGCTCTACCTGTTTAACACCAGGGAGCTTACCGCTCTGGGTCATCTTGCGGAGTATGTGAATAGAAAAAAGAACGGCAAGAACGCCTACTTTATAGTAAACAGACAGATAAACCCTACAAACGTGTGCGTATATCAGTGTGATTTCTGCGCTTTCGGTGTGAGAAAGTCAGACCCGAATGCTTACGAGATGAGTCTTGAGGAGATTCTGGAGAAAGTAGAAGAGACATACAGGGCGGGAGGGAAGGAGATTCACATGGTGGGAGGCATACCCGCCCACTGGGGATACGAAAGATACATTGAGCTCGTAAGAGCCATAAAGAATCGCTTCCCCCACATAGTTATAAAAGCATGGACCGCAATAGAGATTCATCACATGGCCAAAATCTCCAAGAAGAGCTACGAGGAAGTTTTGATGGAGCTTAAGGAGGCTGGGCTGGACGCACTGCCCGGCGGGGGCGCGGAGATATTCTCCGAGAGGGCAAGGATGATAATAGCTCCCAACAAGGCTAACGCTCAGGAGTATCTGGAGGTTCACAGGACCGCTCATAAACTGGGCATACCCTCAAACGCTACTATGCTATACGGGCATGTGGAAACCCTCGAAGAGAGAGTTGAGCACATGTCAAAGCTCAGGGAGATACAGGACGAAACGGGAGGATTTCAGGTTTTCATACCCCTCGCCTACTGGCCCGATGGCACAAGGCTGGGAGGCAGAAGGACCTCTTCCATAGATGACCTGAAGACCATAGCTGTCTCGAGGCTCTTCCTTGACAACTTCCAGCATATAAAGGCTTACTGGGTGACCCTGGGCGAGAAGGTAGCTCAGATAGCCCTTAACTTCGGAGCGGACGACCTGGACGGAACCATAGAGGAGGAAAAGATAGTTCATTCCGCAGGAACCAAGTCCGCTTACGGGCATTCCGTAGACAAGCTTGTAAAACTGATAAGGAAAGCGGGCAAGGTGCCCGTTGAAAGGGACACCTTCTACAACGTGGTGAAGATATACAACTGAACTTTCAAGAGCTTTCGGGAGTGCTGAAAAAGGCTACTATAAGCAGTATCTGCCCTATCAGTGATATAAATCCTCCTATGAGGATTACGCTCAAGATAGCTCCTACAAACATGAGCAGTCCGCCCGTCTTGAACAGCCCTACAGAGCTCTTTTCAGCCATAGAAACGTTTGCCTTATACCAGAACCAAGAAGCTATCAGGGTAAGGACCCATCCGACCAGTAGCATGGCTATACCCGCTCCTCCGAGACCGAGCCCTACATCTTCGTATCCCCCAAAGCCCGCCGCCAGGGAAGCTACTATTGAACCGCTCGCCAAAGCGAACAGCACTACCGCTACTATACCGAGAACAACGGCCTTTATGGCATTGCTCTTTATGGCGGGCTCCGAGTATTCATCGGAAGCCTTTACGTAGGCTACTACGGTGAGAATCCAGCCTATCAGGGCCACTATCCCCGCAAAGGGTATGAAGACACCGAAAACGCTTGCTACAAGGGCAAGGATAAGACCTATGCCCCCCAGCTGTTTTGTTTGCTTGCTCATGACCCGTTCCCTCCTGTAGAGTTTTAATCTCTAAAAAACATAGCACAACCTCCTTATAATTTTTTACTCATGAAGGAGCTTAAAGAATACAACCCTAAGGAGATAGAAGAGAGGTGGTCCAGGTTCTGGATAGAGAAGGCAATATATCACGTAGAGAAACCCGACAAGAGGAAGAAGTTCTCGGTAGTAATACCCCCTCCCAACGTTACGGGCTCACTTCATATGGGACACGCCCTTAACTCTACCCTTCAGGACATACTCTGCAGGTGGGAGCGCATGAGAGGTAAGCAGGTGGTATGGGTTCCCGGATTTGACCATGCGGGAATAGCCACCCAGTATGTGGTGGAAAAACAGCTCCAGCAGGAGGGCAAAAGTAGGCTTGAGCTTGGAAGGGAAGAGTTTTTAAAAAGGGTCTGGGAGTGGGTCCCCAAGTCCAGAGAAGCAATAAGAACACAGCTGGAAAAGCTGGGTGTGTCGGTAGACTGGAAGAGAGAACGTTTCACTCTTGACGAGGGCTTTTCAAGGGCGGTGAGAAAAGCTTTCAGGGAACTTTACGAGAGAGGACTCATATACAGGAGCGAATACATAGTCAATTGGTGTCCCAAGGACCTTACAGCTCTGTCCGACCTGGAGGTTGAGCACGAAGAGGAACAGGGAAAGCTCTGGTATATAAGGTATCCTCTTGAAGATGGCTCCGGCTACGTAACCGTTGTCACCACGAGACCTGAAACGATGCTGGGAGACACCGCGGTAGCGGTCCATCCTGAAGACGAAAGATACAAGAACCTTGTGGGTAAGAGACTCAGGCTACCCCT
>CAYSNS010000245.1:0-2695 GCA_964432395.1 uncultured Aquifex sp.
CTCTGAGTTTGAACTCCCTTCTAAGCTTGAGCCTTACAACATCTTCCATAGAGTTTATTCCCATATCTTTCAATGACAGCCCTTTCCCCATAAGCTTGGGTGCTTGGAATATGAACAGCCTATCCCACAGGTTCTCCTTTATAAAGCGTGTGAGTGTATAAGCTCCTCCCTCAACGAGGAGATGAACTATTTTCCTCCTGTGGAGCTCTTCCAGAAGCTCCGAGAGCCTGATTTCTTCCATAAAGAGTAACTGAACTCCTCTCTCTATGAGTTCTTCTTCTTTCTTTCTATTCCTTTTTGAAAACACTACGAGCGTGGGCGCTTCCGCAGTCCGTGCAACGTTTGCTTCCAGAGGAGTGTCAAGTTCGGGGTCTATTACAACCCTCAACGGATTCTTAGGAAAGGGTATGTGTCTTACGGTAAGGGCGGGGTCATCTTGAAGAACAGTATTTATGCCTACGAGAATTGCGGACGCTTCCGCTCTCAAGCGGTGAGCGAACCTCCTGCTCTCCTTGGATGTAATCCACTTGCTGTCTCCTGCGGTGGTGGCTATCTTTCCGTCTACGGTTTGAGCCAGTTTGAGAGTTACGTAGGGTCTTTTCTTCGTTATGTAGGTAAAGAAGTCCTCGTTCAGCAGCTTGGCTTCCCGCTCGAGAACTCCATATGTGACGTCTATACCTGCCTTTCTCAGTTTTTCTATGCCTTTAGAGCTTACTACAGGATTGGGGTCGGAGGTGGCTATGACCACCCTTTTCACACCTGACTCTACTATCGCATCGGTGCAGGGAGGTGTTCTTCCGAAGTGGGTGCAGGGCTCAAGGGTGACATAGAGCGTGGAGCCCCTTGCTCTTTCTCCCGCCTGCTCTAAGGCAACTACCTCCGCATGAGGATATCCTGCCCCCTCGTGATAACCTAAACCTACAATCTGTCCCCCGTTTACTATAACGCACCCTACGGTAGGGTTGGGGTGTGTCAGCCCCTTTCTTCTTTTAGCAAGTGAAATAGCGAGGGACATAAAGCCCTCATCGTTCATTTTGCGGACTCTTCCATAATATCCTTAACCAGAGCTTCTATCTCCTGAGCTATACTTGAAAGCTCCGGCTCATCGTACATCTCAAGCATCTTTGTAGGTGCTACGGTGCTCAGAACTGTCTTCCCATCCTTCTCAAATATAGCAACCCTGCAGGGCATTGCGGTGGATATGTAAGGGTTCTTGGAGAGAACCCGGCTTGCCGCCTTGGGCTGGCATATTTCAACTATCACACACCCGTAGTTTATAGGGTGTCCTTTGTTCTCAAGTATGTTGGTAACTTCATGGGTGCTCATAACACCGAAGCCTTTGGATTTGGCTACTTCCTCCAGCTTTCCCTTTACCTCTTCTACACTTTTAGAACTTTCAACGTTTATCAGCATCGTTCTTACCTCCCATCAGGAATTTAAGAATATTCAAATATATTTTATCAAGCAGGTCATCCATAGCTTTCCTTCTGGGTATGTCCCCGTAGCCACCGGAAGGCAGAGAGTAGGGAACTGTTCCTTTAAATAAGTGCCTCTTTCCATCTATGTCAACTTCAAAACTTATGCTCAGGTTGTAGGAACGCACCCTTTGAGATGGAGTGTATGCTATAGGTATTTCCCTAAAGTCCTTCACAGTTAGTCTGACCCTAATAGAATTTTGTGAACAAGCTACATTTCCTCCAGCTTCTAAAATTGCACGCTCCATTATTCTCAGAAGTGCGTAGGAAAGGTAAGGCTCGTTAAAGTCGTTATCAACCTCCTCTATGCAGAATTCTTTGCCAAAGGATATGCCAACGAGAAGCATCAGCGCAAATAGAATTTTCAAGAGAACTTCTCCCTTAGCTTTTTTTCCACAAATGGGTGCACAAGCCCTTCAAGCTTACCCCTGTAGGAAGCTATATCCCTGACTATCGTAGAACTGATATGTATGTATTCCTGAGATGGCATCATGAACACTGTCTCAACCTTAGCCAAGCGAAAGTTTGTAAGCGCAATCTGAAGCTCATACTCAAAGTCCGTAAAGAGCCTGACACCCCTTACTATTATCTCTACTCCTTCTGACTTCATGAAATCGACAAGCAGGGAGTTAAAACCCTTAACCTTAACCCTATCTCCCAGGTGGGAGGTCATCTCTCTGAACATCTCAAGCCTGTCTTCCAGAGAAAATAGAAGATACTTCCTTGGATTCTGGGCAATAGCTATTATGACCTCATCAAAGAGTTTCAGACTCCTTTCCACTATATCAAGATGTCCCAGATGTGGAGGGTCAAAGGTCCCCGGGTAGACAGCTCTCTTCATGGGGCTTTCCTCCAGAAAGACAGAACCGTGTCTCCGTAGACCCTTTCCTCGTCCGCATCGAAGCTGTGCCATTTGTCGTGTTCCAGAATAAATATTCCCCCTGGACTCAGGACCTCGATAGCCTTGTATATAAGCTCAACATACCTGCTGAAGTTATAAGGGGGGTCTGCGAAGATAACGTCCGGGCTATCCTTGAGTTTGCCTAAGAACTTCAGTGCGTCCGTGCACACAACCTTACCCTGGGCCCTTTTCCTTATAGAAGAAGCCAAAGAGGGGTTCTTCTCCACAAAGATTACCCTTGCGCCTCTTTTCTGAGCCTCCATACCTATCTGACCCGTTCCTGCAAATAGGTCCACGAATGTTATACCTTCTATATCTC
>CAYSNS010000246.1:0-2677 GCA_964432395.1 uncultured Aquifex sp.
CAGCGTGGGCTAACGAGGCTTGGGGCGGATACTGGAGCTGGGACCCGAAGGAAGTGTGGTCTCTCATAGTCTGGCTGTTCTTCGGAGCTTACCTGCATGCAAGACAGCTCATGGGATGGAAAGGTAAAAGGGTTGCATGGATGGTGGTCTTTGGCTTTGTAACCGTCTTGATATGCTTCTTCGCAATAAACCTTTACTTCCCCGGACTACACAGCTACGCCACCGAGTAGTTTCTTTATACTTTCCCTGCG
The DNA here is from genome assembly GCA_964432395.1 of uncultured Aquifex sp. Taxonomy (GTDB): domain Bacteria; phylum Aquificota; class Aquificia; order Aquificales; family Aquificaceae; genus Hydrogenivirga. The sequence goes on from CAYSNS010000246.1 coordinate 252, forward strand.
GAGGTTATCTCTGACATAATCCTCTCTGCCTTCTCCACTGCCTTCTTTACCTTCTCCTTAGGGACCTTGAGTATGGAAGAAATCCTTTCGATGACCTTATCATTGTCCGGGTCTTCTTCGAGGAGCTCTACAAAAGAGAGTATCAGGCCAAGCTCATTGTAACGTGTTTCATAGGCTTCTATTATGTCCTCATCAAGTTCCAGCTCCCTGGCTACGTCCTGCGGATGCTCTCCCATAAGCTCGTTGGTCAGGGAAAACAGCCCCGTAAGGTAGGCTTTCTCCTCCATGCCGGGTATATACAACCTTGCCAGCTCCTGAGCTAAGCTTGCCCTCATCAGAGACCTTCTTATGTATTCTTCCTCCTGGTGCCCTGCGAACAGCTCCGTTATGGCAAGGGCAAGGGTAAAGTTAGCTACATTGTTCAGACTGAGAAAGGAGATAGCATCTTCAACGGAGTTTATATCCTGTGCCCTTTCTTTGTAGAGGGACTTTACAAACCTCAAAAGCCTATAAGTTGCTCCCACATCCTGCTCTATTACGTCCGCTGCCCTCTTTAGGTCCCTGTTCTTTAGAGCCTCGTAGAGCTTTATAACTGTGCCTTTCATAAAGTAAAGGCTTCTTATGTCCCTTATAGGTATGGGTTTCGCAAGGTAATATCCCTGAAAGTAATCAACTCCTGCATCTTTTGCTCTGTTGTAGTCCTCTTCAGTCTCTATGTGCTTGGCTATAACGCCTTTCTTAAGTTCCTTAAGTATACCCATAACTTCCACGAGCTCCTCTTCGCTGTATACAAGCTCCTTCCAGTTTATCTTTACCATGTGGCACTTATTCAAGAGAGGCAGGTAGTTTACCTTCTCAAACCCAAAGTCGTCTATGCAGAAGATAAATCCCCTGTCAACGAGCTCGTTCACCGACTTGAGTAGTTCGTTGGTTATGCTTTTGTTATCAACGAGCTCTATACCCACATACTCAGGTGGCAGGAGCTCAAACATGGTAGTTTCTAAAAATATGGAAGGGACGTTTATAAAAACCGGTCTCCCATTACCTACCTTGTCCGGACCCACTTCCGTTATAATGTTCAAAGTTATTGAGGTTGCTTTGAGGGGGTCAAGGCCCTTGGGAAACTCTTTGGTCTTTATGTCCCTGAGCGTAGCCTCGTAGAAAGCAACGTTTCCCTCCCTGTCAAATATCGGCTGTTTAAATAGCATATACATGGCAAATATTATTTTAAATAATCCTGTTCATGAGCGATTCTTTAATCTCTCCCACAAGGTAGAGCGAGCCTATGGCCAGCAGGTTATCCTCTATGTTAACGACGTCCGCAGGTGAAGAAAGGACCTCAATCTTAGAAAAGTTCAATGATTTTGCATATTCATACAGATTCTGTATGGGCTCACCCCTATAATGGCTTACTGAAACCAGGTATATGTCTTCTCTATAACGCCTTATTATCTCCATAGACAGTTTCCATTCCTTTCCTACCAGGCCAGTAAAGAGTATTCTTATAGTTGGGAACAGTCTTAAAGCTTCCTTAACTACCTTGCTCACCGCATAGGGATTGTGGGAGCCGTCTACCACTAACAGTGGGTTCTCTCTCACTATCTCCATCCGACCCTCCCAACGGGTCTCAGAAAGGGCTTTTATTACCTTGTCTCGTTTCAGTTTTAAGAGTTTATTGGCCATAGTTATCGCCATAGCGGAGTTGTCCGCTTGCCACTTGCCTAAAAGCCCGAGCTTAACACCTTCTATGCGCAAGTTTTCACAAAGGTAGTCTTTCAGCCAGGTCCTACCCTCGCTCAGGTAACTCCGGTAAGTATAGTCCTCTCCCGCCACGGTCAGGTTTTTTATCCCCTTATCGAGCGCGACCCAATAAAGGGGATACTTCGCACTCCCCAGTATAAGGGGTTTACCCTCCACGTAGAGATGAAGCTTGTCCCTGGCTATCTCATCAACGGTTTTACCGAGCCACCTGGTGTGGTCTCTCTCCACATTGGTTATGCCAACTATCTGAGGCTCGCTTACCTTCGTAGCATCCCACCTTCCCCCCATGCCGACCTCCATAACAGCAACATCTACACCCATGTCTCTGAAGTAAAGGAGCGCTATAAGGGTGGCGGACTCAAAGTAGGTTAGGGAAAGCTTCTCCAACATGGGCCTCAAGTCCCTTATATACGATGTCAGGATGTCTTCAGGTATGGGCTTCCCATTTACTCTCCACCTCTCCCTTTCGTCCACAAGGTGGGGAGATACAAACCATCCGGTCTTGAGTCCGTGCTGGCGCAGTATCCTTTCCAAAAAGGCGCATGTAGAACCCTTACCATTAGTCCCGCCTACAAGAATTGAAGGGAACTCTCTTTGGGGATTTCCTACAAGCCTAACCGCCTTTTGGATTCTATCCAGTGTAGGTTCTATGTGGTAGTCTTTTC
>CAYSNS010000247.1:0-2646 GCA_964432395.1 uncultured Aquifex sp.
GCCTTTTCGTATATCTCCCCGTGGGTCATTATTCACCCCTCATTGCTACTGTGAGAAAGTCTTTAAACTCCTTGTCGCTGAGCTCGTTCTTGCCCGCCTTCTTTGCCAGATACAGGGCAAAGTCCACGTCCATGGTGACCGCTCCGAGGCTTTTGGCTACCGAGTAAGCGTTTCCGTTCAGGGAAATCCCGTGGAACTCGGAGAGCTTTTTGATAGTCTCCTCTGTTATCGGAGGGATGGGGAGCTTCAGCCTGACCCTCTTTATAAGGGAGTGTCCCTGAGCCTTGAGGAGGGTTTCAAGGTCGGGGTCTCCGAGGAATACGTAAGAAAAGCCTATGTCGGGGTCTTCGGAGAGGTCTTTGAAAAAGCTGAGGGCTGTGGGTTTTGAGAAGAGAAACTGAGCTTCATCCAAGAGCAGGACGGGGTTTATCAGCCCCCTTGCGGAGAGGACTTTTGTGAGGAGGTCGTAGTTCTGGAGATACCCTCTCGTGGGTCCTACTCCTACCGAAAGAAGGACCTCCTTTATGAGGTTAGAAGGCTCTACGGGGCGGTTGGGAAACTTCAGGTAAAAGACATCGGGGGAGTCCTTGATGACCTGCCTGCATGCCTTGGTCTTACCCACTCCCCACTTAGCCCAGAGGGCGCCGTGCAGGGGAAAGCCCCTCTCTTGAGAAAGACTCTTGACCTGACGGACAGCGGAGCTGATAATTTCATAGGTGTGGAGTTTCAGCATCTCTACTCACCTCCTTTGTTGAGTATTTCCCAGACGCTCAGCGGGGAGGTGCTTTCTTCCTCCCCTGCACTCAAGAGGTCCGAGAGCTTGATGGAGGGCTCTTCTTCCTGAGTTTTGAGGTTCTGAATTTCCTCCATCTCTCTTGTAAGCTTTCTCTCCCTCTTCTTTGCTCTTCTCTCCCTGTCTTTGATCTCTTTCCTCTCGGTGGGGTCTGTGGTGGGCACATCCTGAGAGAAGAGGTTTGCGGTGCCGAGAAACTCTTTCGTTCTGCGGTCGTAAACTTCTAAATAGCTTGCGTTATCAACGTGTCTTCTTACCAAGACCTTTACAGGTTGGGGTTTCCTTCCTGTTTCTCCTTCTCTCAGCTTTGCGGGTAGATTGAACACATACTTGTATCCGTCCCATGTTATAGTTGCGTTCCTAACTGTCCTTATCGCGCACTCCATAAAGGACTGCCTTATCTTGTTTTCTTCTTCCTTTACATACTCTCTCAGGCTTGCGGGCAGTATCTCTTCGGGGATGACGGGCTCTTTGAAGTGGTCAAAGCGGTGGTGTGTTTTGTTGAACCTCTCTATCGCAATGCGGAACTTCTCTACTATCTCTTCTTTGCTCTTTACCCTCTCAAGGTCAGCTCCGAGCCACTCTTTGATTTCCCGGATGTATCTCTCTATGGGGTTCTGGTTGGGGTGTTTCGTGAAGGTGTGCTCAATACCCAGAAGGTAGAAGGCACTCTTTATGTATTCGTTCTTGATGACAGGGTCTTTGTCGCAGAATATCTTCTGGGGAACTCCCCACTCTGATAATATCTCAATGAGCCACTTGGCGAGGTTGCGGGAGTTGAAGGCTTTGTTGTAGAAGAGAACCTGCTTTTCGGTGTTGTCCACCAGAAGAGGCTCGGGATAGATACAGCCCGAATACACGTCGCAGGCTAAGAATACCGAGACCTGATACTCTTTGCTCCCGTCTCTGAGCTTGAAGGTGTAGCCCGTTGCGTCTATTGAGAGGGTTGCAGGCTCTCTTTGAATCTTGCCCTTGGTGGTTCTGTATTTTGGTCTTTCTTTCTTGGGTCTTGTCTTTTGCTCTAAGTCCTCCCATGAGCGGTACTCTTTTTCTACGAAGTAAGAGATGAGTTTTAGTCCTTCGGTTTTGTCTTTAACTCCGAGCATGGAAAAGTCAAGTTCAAGGAGCTGGTAGATTTTGGATTTGGAGGTTCTTCTGGTGATGCCTTTGCGGGAGGAGAGGTTTTCAAGCATAGCTTTGAGCTTTGCCTTGAGGTTTTCATCCATTGATAGGTAGAGCTTTTCTATGCGGGATTGTTTTGTTTCTCTGAGGGGATGGAGGTTCTTTCTCCACTTTGCCACTGTGGGATGTGAAACTCCGAGCATGCGGGCAAGCTCACGGTTTGAGAGTTGGGGAAGCAAAGCGGTAAGCTCTAAGAACTTTTCAAAGAGCTCTTTACTTTCGTGCTTTTTTCTCCTCATTGGATGGGTCCCCCTATGACGGGTGTCTCGGGGGCACAGGTGTTCACCCAGTCGTAGAGTTCATCAAGGACCTTTAGGGCTTCCTGCTTTCCGAAGGCGTTGGCTATCCACTTGATGTAGATACGGACGTACTGCTTCTTTTCCTCAAGTTCGGTATACTTACTGGGCGGGAGTTTAAATTTCTCTTCTCTCTCCTCCTCTTCTTCTTCCTCCTTTTTCTTTTTCTCCGCCTTCTGTCTTTGCCTTGCCCACTCTTGAAGGACAGCCTTCTCCTCTTCGTCTAAGGGTTCTATTTTGTCCTCATCTTCAGAAAGGGCGGGCTGGGAACCCGCCAAGGAGGACAAGGAGGGAGGTTGGGGCGTGGGAGCATCCCGGAACTTCTCAAGTTCTTTTTCGTAAAAGCGCTCAGCCCAGTCAAGGAGAACTCTTCTT
>CAYSNS010000248.1:0-2630 GCA_964432395.1 uncultured Aquifex sp.
TCCGTAATGGCTCAGGAGCACCCTCGTTCTTCTGGTATCCTCGCAAGCTATGTAATTGACTTCCCTTAAAACATCCAGCGCTCTGAGAGTTATGTCCTTTAGATTACCTATAGGAGTTGGGACTATGTAGAGCTTGCCCATCAACCTTTATCAGATAGGAGCTTCCCCTCTTTTCCCCAGTTTTCTCTATCTATTTCCTCTATCACAACGTAAGTTGCGGAAGGGGGTTTGCCCGCAACCTCTTCAAGTAGCTTTGTGATGCCCTCAACGATTTTCCTTTTCTGGTCTTTGGAAAGCTTTCCCGCCACCTTTACGTTGACGTAGGGCATGTTTAATATGCTATCACCAATTTATACTTTTGGCCATGCGTTTTATAGAAACGGATATAACCTGCAGACTCGATGCCCTGCCCTGGAGCAGATTTCATACTAAGTTCCTCCTTGCACTGGGTATAACGTGGGTCTTAGATGCCTTTGAGGTGGTGATAGTAGGGAATGTTCTGGGCAGTATGACCAACTCCTTGGGTCTTTCCTCCTTTGAGGCCTCGCTGGTCATAAGCGGTTTTCTCTTAGGTGCCATAGGAGGTTCCTTCCTCTTCGGATACCTTGCGGATAAGTATGGACGCAAGAGGGTGTTTCTCATAACGCTTGCCCTCTACTCTCTGGGAACCTTTCTAACGGGCTTTGCCTGGGACTTTTACAGCGCCTTTATCCTCCGAGTAATCGCAGGCGCCGGCATAGGGGGTGAGTTTGCAGCAATACACTCCGCCATTGATGAGTTCATACCCGCAAGGCACAGGGGAAAAGTAGATGGTCTTGTAGTCGCATCGTGGAACATAGGCAGTATCCTTGCATCTATTACCGCCATGGTCCTTCTGAAGGAGCTACCTCCGGAGTGGGGATGGAGGTTCGCCTTCTTTCTGGGAGGAGTTATAGCCCTGCTTATAATCTGGGTAAGGAAAAACGTACCCGAGTCTCCGCGATGGCTCTTATCGAAAGGAAATTATGAAGAAGCGTTACGCATAGTTGAGGAACTGGAAAAGCAGGCGGGTAAAACTCCTGAGAAGGTCAAGTGCTCCATACCGGTCTTTGAGGGCTCTCTTTTGGAAGGTCTAAAGCTAATCCTGAAAAGCTACCGCTGGAGGTTCTTATTCGCAAGCTCTCTTAGCTTTACTATACTGACAACCTACTACGGTGTTGTAAGCCTTGTGCCCATAGTGCTGGCTCCAGGTGCGGGCCTCAAACCTGAGGATGTGCCCGACCTCTTCCTGATAGGGAGCGTTATGGGTCTGGTAGGAGGAATCGTAGTTGCGGTTCTGTCTGACCTGCTTGGGAGAAAAACTACAGGGCTGGGTGTGGGTATCCTCTCCGCTCTGAGCGTCCTTTTCCTCATGCACGTTCCCAACCTATACCTTGCTTTCGGTATTTACTCTCTGATTGCCTTTTCCTTTGCGAGCGTCGCCTACGTAAGTGCGATGGAGATATTTCCCTCTTATATAAGGGCTACCGCCATAGGCATGGTATCCATAGTGGGAAGGATAGGAGGCGTGCTTGCCCCTCCCTACCTGATAGCCCTGTCTCAGATAAGTCCCTCGCTCGGGCTCTGGGGTCTTTTCGGTTTTTGGCTCGTGGGAGTTGTTGCCTACCTGCTTTGGAGCATGTTCGGGGTTGAAGCCAAGGGTAAATCCATAGAGGAGATAACCTGAGCTCACTCAAAGAGCGCTGTAGTCAGATACTTCTCTCCACCGTCTGGAAAGACGGTAACTATAACTGCCTTTTCCTGTCTCTGAGACAGCTCTCTTGCAAGTTTTATACAGGCCCAGAGCGCTGCACCTGAAGACTGTCCCACAAATATGGCTTCCTCTCTTGCCAGCTTTCTTGCCCATTCGTAAGCGTCCTCGGTCTCCACAAATATGGTCCTGTCCAAAAAGTTTTCATCAAAGATGCCCGGCTTTATGGAGCTTTCTATGTGCTTTAGACCCTCTATACCGTGGAAAGGGTATGCGGGCTGGACACCTATAACCTGTATGTCTGAATTATAGACCTTCAGGCGCCTACCCGTTCCCATTATCGTTCCTCCCGTGCCTATGCCCGCTACGAAATGAGTGACCCTTCCTCCCGTTTGGTTCCACACCTCTATGCCTGTAGAGTAAAAGTGAGCCTTCCAGTTGGCGGGGTTGTTATACTGGTCAAGGTAAACGTACCTATCGGGATTCTTTTCTACAAGCTCTCTGACAAAAAGGATAGCTCCGTCGGTGCCTTCGAGAGGGTCGGTAAGGTATACCTTGGCTCCGTAAGCCTTTATTATCTTCTTCCTCTCCTCGCTTACGTTGGCGGGCATCGCGAGCTCAACGGGAATTCCCAGAGCGGAACCCACCATGGCGAGGGCTATACCTGTGTTACCTGAAGTTGCATCTATTACTACCTTTCCTTCTTCTATTACTCCCTCTTTAAGGGCGGTAAGAAACATAGATAGGGCGGGTCTGTCCTTTACAGAACCCCCGGGGTTGAAGCTCTCCAGCTTTGCGTATATCTCAATGTCGGGGGATATATCTTGAGGAATTACCTTCTCAAGTTTAACCAGAGGGGTGTTGCCTACGAGGTTTAGGACAGAGCTCCTGGCTTTCCTAT
>CAYSNS010000249.1:0-2601 GCA_964432395.1 uncultured Aquifex sp.
GCTAACAAATAAAAACCCTTGATGCAAGTGATTTTTCACAAACCAGGTTGATAATAGCTGACTCAAGTTTGGGTGTCCTCCTCATGTTTTCTCTTGACGCTTTCAAGCCACTCTAAGAAGAAGGCAAAGAATATCCCTAGGAAAAAGGAGCTCGTACCTGCTACCGCTACCATGAGCTTTTTCTTCGGTTTTACAGGTGTGTCGGGAAGGGAAGGTGGGTCTATAACTTCAACGTAGATGTTTTCCTTCCTTTCCTCCAGCTTAGCTTGCTCGTAGAGTTTTAGAATAGCCTCATACTTTGCCTGAAGCCCCTTTACCTTTATGAAAATTCTTGCATAGCCCGCCATCTGCTCGGGTGCCTTTTCAAGACTTGGCAGGGCTGAGAAACTCATACCTGAAGTTTCCAGCTTAGAGAGCTGGGACTCAATAGCCTTTATCTGTTCCTTTAAAGAGATGAGCCTTGGGCTGTCAGAAGAGAGAATACTCTCAAGCTTCCTGAGCTCCACCTGAAGAGCTACCTTTTGAGAAAGGAGCTGGGCATAGAGCTCCAACGCACCCTTTACCTGCTCTTGGGGGACTATGACCTTCTCTTTTTTTTGATAGTGAGCGAGCCTTTCAAGGGCTTTTTTTAGCTCATCCTCTGTTTCTGAAAGCTGCTTTTCTAAGAATATCCTGTTTACCTTCGCCACAGTCAGAGCTTTTTCTTCAAGTATCTTTTGAAGCTCCTCTATGTATGCCTGTGCGATCTTTCTTGCCAGATCGGGCTCCTTGTACTCAATCCCAAGGGTAATGAGTCCTGTTTTCCTGTCCTGAGATACATTTACCATATCTTCAAGAAGCTCAACTGCAGCTAAAAGGGGATCCCTGTCCTCAGGTTTTTCTTCAAGTAGGACGTCCACAAGTCCGAGCCTTCTTATCACTCTTTCCTTTATGGTCCTGCTTTCAAGAACAGCCATTATCTTCGCGGAAGTATCTTCTGTCTTAAGAGGAATACCCAGTATCTCCCCTGCCATTTGAGCAATGCCCCCTGTGGGCTGGGAAGAGATAGGCATGAGGGAAGCTTCGGACCTGTAAACCGGAGTGAGAAGGAAACTTACCACCGCGGTGAGGGAGGTAACTGCTACAAAGATTGTAAGTATAAGCTTTTTCCTCTTTATCAAGACCTGCCAGAGCTCGTATAGGTCTATCTCATCTTCCTCGTAGACCCTCTCTCTTTTCTCTTCCTCCATCAGAACCTCCAGCTTATACTGCTTCCCAAGGTCAGGAAGGTCTTATCCTCAGGCACCACATCAAATCTGTTGGGGGCGGGGTTTTTGTCGTAGTTGTTCGTTCTGTCAACTCTCAGAAAACCTTCAAGTATAAAGTTCTTAACCTCACCGCGTCCTGAGATGAGCAGGTAGTATCTTCTCATCTTGATAGAGGAACCCTCCCTCGGCTGTTCATAGTAGCCGAGCCTGTACATAAATGACAACCTGTCTGCGAGGTAGTGTCTGTGCTTGAACATAAGGTGTATCATGTTCTGCCCGTAGGGGTGTCCGAGGGAAAAACCTTTGTAGGTATAACCCTCCACAGGATAGAGATGGTGGAGATACCAGCTGTTTCCTACCTTGTTGAACTCCAGCCTGAATGTATCTCTTTCCAATGAAAGGAGAGCACCCGCAACATAGCCTCTACCGAGGAAACTGAAGCCGAAAGGTAGTTTGAACTTCCCTCTGTCCTCCTTCTGCCACCATGCTACTACGTCCGTTCCTGATTCCTGATAGTAGAGCTTGAAAAGGCGAACCCGACTGAACCACCTGTTCAGCGGCAGGTACAGGCTTATATCGTAGGCGCCGTATCCATCCGCATCGTACTTTCCGAAGGGTATGTTCTCCGCACTGCCTATTATAAGCTTGGGGTATTCGGTCAGCTTGTAGCCCGGTCTCCCTTCTCCACCGTACATTGCTGTCCTTGTCCCGCCTATTTCAATAAAGCTCCATGGCTTCCATACAACCCTGAGGGCTAAGATGTTAGGGTTGTCTCTGTCTTGCCTCTTCTCCTTCAACCAGCCTCTTAAAAATAGAAAGTCCCATTTGCCGAGAAACTTCAGGGATTCTTCGGTCTGGAGCTTTACCATTGGAAAGGGTTCCGCATTGGAGGAGAGTAGGAGTGAAAACTCCCCAGGACCCAAGTGCACCGTGTCCTTCCCAGCCTCAAGGGAGAGCTTCCAAAACCTTATCTTCGCATATCCCCTGTGGAGGTAAAGTTCATCCTCTTCCCTGTTCTTCCTATACCTGAGCTGATAGTAGGCGACAGCCCTTCTGCCGAGGGAAAGGTAGCCATCAAGGTAGGCGTAGAGGTTCAGTCCCTTTCTCAGACGGGTACCCGCGGAGTTTTCTAAGGTAAAGAAATCCTCAGAGGTGTAAAAAAGCTTGAAGGTCAGTGAATTCACCGGTTTTATGAAGTAAGAAGGTCTTGACAGGGCGTTCATGGACAGCCTGACCCTATCCGGGGTATCCGCAATCGCAAAAGCCCTTCCATAAGAGAAGGGTTTTAGAGAGGTAGTAAAGAAGAAAGACTTGGAGGAAGTCTCAAGGCTTTCATAAAGGTACTCATCTTCAG
>CAYSNS010000250.1:0-2590 GCA_964432395.1 uncultured Aquifex sp.
CCTCCCCGGGATACCAGCTCGTCCAACCGGACTTTTACAACTACCTGCTTACAGGACACGGCGCGGTCCTTCTCCTGTGGTGGGCCATAGCCTCCCACATAGGTGGCTTCGGTAACTTTCTTCTCCCGTTGATGATAGGCGCTAAGGATGTCGCTTTTCCCAGACTCAACGCTCTGAGCTGGTGGGCCTTCTTCGGAGCGAGCGTTCTCGTTCTCCTTACCCTCATACCCGGTAACCACATAAAGATGATGTGGACCGGATACCCTCCCTACTCCGCTACCGGTGATGCGGGAGTTACCGCACTATACGTGTTCATAATTCACCTGATAGGTATATCCTCCATAGCGACCGCGGTGAACTTCATAACTACCTACATAAAGATGAGGGCACCGGGTATACACTTCTGGAACACCAACATGTTCGTCCACACCCTGATAGCGGCGAACGTTATACAGCTCGTAGGCGTTCCCTCCCTTGCGGGTGCTGTTACGATGCTCCTGCTTGACAAGTATCTGGGAACCAACTTCTACAATCCTGCAAAAGGCGGAGACCCGCTTCTGTACCAGAACGTTTTCTGGTTCTATTCACATCCTGTCGTTTATGTTCAGATACTTCCGGTATTCGGTTTCTTCTCCGAGATAGTTCCCACATTTGCAAGGAGACCCCTGTTCGGTTACAAAACAATGATATTCGCGGTCTGGGGCATAGTTCTGCTCAGTTTCATGGTCTGGATACACCACATGTTTGTATCCGGCGTGCCCGACTGGATAAGGGTAATAATGTCCTACACCACTATACTCATAGCTGTTCCTACCGGAATAAAGATATTTAACTGGATAGGAACTCTCCACGGAGGAGCGATAATACTCAGGTCTCCAATGCTATACGCTCTGGGTGGGATATTTATGTTCCTCATAGGAGGTCTTACGGGTATTCCCAACGCCATGGTAGCTATTGACCTTGGCATATCCGACTCTCTCTTTATAGTGGGTCATTTCCACTACGTCCTGGGTATGGCGGTAACCCTCGGTGTTCTGGGAGCTATCATCTATTGGTTCCCCAAGATGACAGGAAAGATGTATCCCGAAGGGTTCGGTAAGCTGTCCTTCTGGCTCGTGTTCATAGGTGCAAACCTCTTTTACTTCTTCCAGATGGTAGTAGGTATGCTGGGTAACCCGAGAAGATACCCCGACTATCCTCCTATACCCGAGTGGCATACTCTCCATCAGATACAGACGGTTGGGGCGGTTATACTGGGAATAGGAATACTGATATTCACCATAGGAGTCCTCAAGGGTCTCATGAGCGGAGAGAAGGCTCCCGACAACCCCTGGCAATCCCAGTCCCTTGAGTGGAGGATAGCTTCTCCCGCTCCTGTCGATAACTTTGGAGAAGAGCATCCCAAGGTGGAACCTGACTATCACCCTTATAAATACGGGGCACCTCCCGCCTTTTAGAACCTGAGCAACCTCCTGAGCCGTTCCTTTTGAGGGGCTGAACGCCCCTCCCTTTTCTTTCTAAACTAATGAAAAAAGGATTTCAAAACCAGAAATTTGCCTATTTAGGTCTTGACTGATAAGGGTTTTTGCTTATAATTTATCTCGTAAGGTTAGGTATTACTAACTAACGGAGGTTCTGCCATGAACCACGAAGAGGACTTCTTCCCCTCCGGAGCGGTGAGCTTCTTTGCATTTCTGGTAGGTTTCTACGTATTCCTGTGGATGCTGGTTTACTTCCTTCTGCTTTCCTTTGCGGACTGAGGAGGTTCAAAGATGGACAGAGCGGAGAAGAGAGCGCTGGTAACCGCCTTAGCTTTGCTTCTGTTCTTTTTTGTATTGATAGTTTACGCAGCGAAGGGCCTTAAGATTGATCTTCCCACGTGCATAACGGACGTTCAGCCCTTTAAAGAGGGAAAGCTCATCCAGCATGCTCCAAAGAGGTATGAGCTCCACGTAGTCGCACGCATGTGGTTCTTTGACTTCAACCAAGGACAGACCGAGATAGAAATTCCCGCAGGTTCTACGGTGGACATATACCTTACGTCTTTGGATGTAGTTCATGGAATGCATATCAACGGGACAACCGTAAATCTGATGGCTATACCCGGAACGGTTAACTACGCAAGGTATAGGTTTGAAAAGCCCGGAGTGTATCACGTTGTTTGCCATGAGTTCTGCGGTGTAGGACATCACGCCATGCAGGGCAAGATTGTCGTCAAGTAAGGAGGTTGAAGGATGAGAGTTGAAGGTTCTATGAAGTTTATCCTCCTGAGCGAGGTGGTATTTCCCATACTCCTTCTGATTTTCGGAATCTATCACGGCGTTATGCAGGTTCTCTACAGAGCGGGTGTAATAAAGGCGGACTCTTTCTTGGGTATTGATTACTACCAGGGCTTGACCCTCCACGGAGTTATAAACGTAATAGTCTTTACCACTTTCTTCGCGGTTGCCTTTGGAAATGCGGTGGTGCTATACCTCCTGAAAAAGCCTTTCAGGCCTGCGGTTCAGTGGGTCTCATGGGTGCTCATGGTAGGTGGAACTCTTATGGCCGCGTGGGCAATGTTTACGAAGAAAGCTACCGTTCTATACAC
>CAYSNS010000251.1:0-2589 GCA_964432395.1 uncultured Aquifex sp.
AAGAAAGCTAAATGTTGTGGGTGTGGATATAAATGGTATGAGTCTGCAAAATAGAGAATTGGTGATACCGTTAGTTTACCGCCAATAACTGGAAAAGCTTATCTACGAGCTCTTCCATTACAACAACAAAAGGTGAATCTTCTTTGTATTCCATGACAGCCTTACAGTTACCTGAAGCAAATACTATAGAGTCGTCGTAGGGTATATACGAGATTATCTTTCCCTCCGCTTCATACCGGAAGATAAATGCAAAGTCTTCGCTGACATCGGAAGGTTTAAGCTTGTTAAGTATGATGTAAAGCTTACCCTTTATACGCTGATTAAACATATACTTTTCAAAAACCTTAAAGGATGCAAAGGATGCAGGCTCAGACTCAAAGATAGCCAGCAGTATATCTCCCATATGGATAAGCACATCCGACTGGGCGGTATATCCAGGTGGACTATCAAATATAATCGCGTCCATGCCAAAGTCATGCTGAAGGGAATCTACAATTTTTTCGACAGCTTCTACGCTGAACAGTTCCGCAAAGGCTTTCTCCGCCTCTATCGCCATTTCACCTGCGGGCAATACAAATAGATTGGGTCTAACCCTCTTTAAGGCTTTCTCCAAGGTTGTCCTACCAGCAAGCAGTTCGCTCAAGCCGTGCGTATACTCCGCGCATAGGGATGAAGCTACTCCATTCTGAGGGTCAGTATCTATCAGAACAGTTCTCTTCTTTCTCTGTGATATATGATAGGACAGATTTACCGCTATGGTAGTCTTACCCACACCTCCTTTTGAAGAAAATACGGGCACAATCAATAGAACAGCCTCCTATCAAAAGTGTCCAGAGTTTCTCTAAAAGGTCTTATCAACCCCCTAAAGTAGTACTTTAGGCCTAAGATAAAGGCGAGTTCATTGTACTCTTGGGAGTTCCTAAAACCTATAGCCCCTGTAAAGGAAAGACTTTCCAACAGTTTGTATTCAAAATACGCGGAAGTATCTAAGCCGATGGTGTTCCGCCTATATGCACCTGTGCTGTAGCTAAGAAACCCCACCAGGAGATTTAGCCTTAAAGCAAGGTTTTTTGTGCTCAAATACCCCGTGTAACGAGGTCCTACAAGAAAGAAGTTCTGCGGACTGAAGTACCCTCCATGCCCGAAAAAATATAGGTTGTCATCCCTACTGTAGTTCTCGTATCTGAAAAATAGGCTAAGATAGTTCTCGTCCAGCAGAGCTTTCCCCATATAAACTGTAGGAAAAATTTCCCCAAATACTCTTGAGTTACTCCTTGTATTTTTACCCTTTATGTAGAAATATCCCGCCTTTATAGGCAAGAACGAGCTTCTGTAACCATTACCAAGCTGGAAAGTTAACTCACCCCCCTGTTCCACTACCCTACCCCACCTAATACCTGAACCTTTTTCTACCAAACCGGTGTAGGAAAGCAAACTGTTCCTTACGCTGTCTCTCTTTAAGGAAAGTTTTACTAAGTATGCATCCTCACCGAACCTTATATCAACTGCAAACGTAGGAGTAGGAGGGAAAGTAGGATTTCCGATAGGAGTCAGTCCTATACCCATAGCTAAATACTTATCAGGTTTTCCCACCCTCAAACCTACAGAAGGCTCCAAACCTGCAAAGTAGCTATTTATCCTCTCCGTTCCAGGAGGAACCAAGCCACCTGTCAAGCTTATACTTGGTCTTCCCCCCGAATCCAGCAAAAGAATTCTATTGTGGGTAGTTACGAACACGTTTCTATGGATTTTCTTCTCACCAGATATGTTGATTGAATACGTTGCAAGCCTATCAAGCCCCTTTCTCCCAGACTTGGTGCTTACCTTTGTGTAAATCTCTATAAAGTCGGTGTGTTGCTTCTTTATAGCTTCTTCAATCCTGCGTTCTATATCCGGTATACCATCCCGTCCGCTACCGCTCATAGGTTTTATGGAAACTCTTTTGGACGATGTTCTTTCTTCATCTGTTTCTTTTTTTTTATAGTCTTCATATGTAGGCGAATTAGTTATGAACGGATTGAAGAAAAAACTGTCGGTGGAGACTGAATCTTGAAAAGAAGACTCCCCTTCATGCACCTTTCTATTAGAAAGTCCTCCCTTAGAGGGAGTTTCCACACGTTTAGCTCTTTTGGCTCTATCCACAAACTGTTTTGCTGTTTCATAGTCCCCCAATATTGCATATATATCAGCCACCTTAATATAAGCATCACGAGAGCCTTTCCGAGCCAATAGAGAAGCGTACTTTGCCGCCCTCTCCCTATCCTGAATGCGTGCGTAAAGAAGTGCGAGCCCATAGATAGCATCATAATTATCCCTTTGTATGCGCAACACCTTCATAAAGTTCTCTTCCGCACAATCAAACCTATCCAGGTTAAGGCAAGCCCATGCGAGGTTACTCAAGAGTGTGATTTCATCCGGGAACATAACAAGTCCTTCTTTGGCTACTGTAAAGGTTTTTTGATAATCCTTAAGCTTAAGGAAGTGCGATGAGGCTTTTATGTAGAGGTATCTGTAAAAGTTCCTGAGCTTCTGTTTCTGTGAAGAGGTCAGTTCTTCAACATCAATGTCCCTCAAAAACTCGTTGGCAAG
>CAYSNS010000252.1:0-2574 GCA_964432395.1 uncultured Aquifex sp.
CCGAGGACTACTACAGGATAGTTCTAAACCCTAAGTTCGGCTATGGCAAAAACGTAAACCCGTGCATAGACTGTAGAATATTCATGCTCAAGAAGGCAAAGGAGATAATGGAGAGCGAGGGATACCACTTCGTAATAACCGGAGAAGTGCTCTACCAAAGACCCATGAGCCAAACTCCGGACAGGCTCAGGTTGATAGAGAAGGAAGCGGGACTTGAAGGTTACATACTCAGACCTCTGTCCGCAAAGGCCCTTCCTCCCACGGTGCCGGAGATAAAAGGATGGGTTGATAGAAGTAAACTCTTAGGTATAAAGGGAAGGAGCAGGAAACTCCAGCTTGAGCTCGCAAGGAAGTTCGGGCTTGAGTATGAACAACCCGCGGGTGGTTGCTGTTATCTTACAGACGAGAACTACGCTTTCAGGTTCAAGGAGGCCTTTGCTACAGAAGGAAGTATAAGTCGTGATGACCTGGTGCTATTCTCTGTAGGGAGACACCTTAGACTACCGTCGGGAGTAAAACTCATAGTTGCCAGAAACGAAGGTGAAGTAAACTTTTTGAAGGGCTTCAGTGGGAGATACAACCATGCCTACAGAAAGGACCACAGGGGCACGTTCGCACTGATAAAAGGTTCTCCTCCCACGGAGGAGCTTCAAACCATAGCGGACATCATAGCCAGATACTCAAAGAGGGAAGAATCTGATATAGAGATGGTAGTGGACGGCCGGGTTATAACCCTGAGAGGGTATCCTGCGGATGACGAATTTATAGAGAAATTTAAGATTTACCATAGACAAGGAGTTACAAAATGAGTGTAGAAAATATAGAGCCTGATGTGGTTCACGATGTGACGGGGACCTACTGCCCGGTCCCGATAGCGGAGACCGCAAAGCAGATAAAGGAAATGCAAATAGGGCAAGTCTTAGAACTTATAGCGGACGACCCTGGTGTAGTGGAAGATATACCTGCCTGGTGCAGGTCTACTGGTCAAGAGTTCTTGGGTATGTATGAAGAGGACGGAGAGTATCACCTCTTTGTCAAGAAGGTAAAGGAACTATCATGAGTGCGGTAAAGCTTTCCGAGGACACCACGCTAAAGGAACTCTTTGAGTTACTGCCCGAGTCCAGAGATGTGCTCGGCAAATACGGCTACAGGAAGATACGGGAGCTTGACATAGAAGATGTGGTCATAGATAAGCTTTCGTTGAAAGGTCTTTTTAGGTTATGTGGAATCGGGGAGGAGGAACTTGTGTCCGTGCTAAGGGAAATCCAGGACCTTTATAATAAAAAACTGGAGGATAAACTATGACAGAGAAAGAGTTTAACGAGGTAGAAAGGGTTCTTGAGAAGATAAGGCCTGCCCTCAAAGACCATCAGGGAAGTCTCAAGATAGTAAACATAGAGGATGGCGTGGTCTACCTGCAATTTGTAGGAGGTTGCTCCGACTGTCCCGTAGTGGACGTCTCTCTCAAGAGCGTAGTTGACATAGCTCTTAAAGGTAATCTACGCTGGGTTAAGAAGGTAGAGATACTCCCTTCAAAGATAGAACTCTCATGACCCTTAAGGGTGATGCGGACCTATACGGTGTGGTAGGTCATCCGGTGTCTCATTCCCTCTCTCCGGTATTCCAGAACGTTGCCTTCACGTATCTGGGACTTAACGCAGTATATATACCTATAGACGTTCAGCCTCAAGCTTTTGAAATAACTTTCAATTCTTTTAAAAATATAGAAAACCTCAGAGGGCTTAATATAACCGTTCCCTTCAAAGAAAAGGTTCTTGAACTTTCGGACCAGGTGAGTGAGGAAGCAAAGCTCATAGGAGCTGTCAATACGGTATCCTTCGTAGAAGGAAGGGCAATAGGATACAACACCGATTGGATAGGCTTCCTCAAAGCCATAGAGGAAGTTACACATGTGGAGGGTAAACGGGTTCTCGTTCTGGGTGCGGGAGGTGCCTCAAGGGCAGTGGTCTATGCACTTAAAAGAGCTGGAGCGGAAGCGTTCCTTTGGAACAGGACCTTTGAAAAGGCTCTTCGCCTATCGCAGGCCTTTGGAGTCGGAGTTGTTGAACGTGTCGAGGAAACACTCTCTGAGGTCCAGATTATAGTAAACACAACGAGCGTCGGACTGAATGAGAGTGACCCCCCGATTTTTGACTACGAGCTCATTTCTCCCCAGCACGTGGTCGTGGATATAATATACAGGGAGACCGCTCTTATAAAGAAGGCTAAAGAAAGAGGTTCCACATGCCAGACGGGTTTTCCTATGCTACTCTACCAGGGGGCGGAGAGCTTCAGGATATGGACCGGATGTGAGCCACCCATAAGGGTTATGAAGAAGGCTCTTGAGCCCTTTGGTTACCCCAAAAACGGGTGAAGTTATGAAAGAGTTCGTAGATAGGCATAGGAAAGCAGGTGAAAAGTTTGAGAAGCTGAAAGCTTCCTTTGAAGAGGGGAAGATAAAGGAGCTGAAGAGAGAGCTAAAGGCCCTTCTGGAGGAGGACCCCTATTTCTTTGAGCCGTATATACTCCTGAACGACATATACGAGCTTGAGGGTAATCTGAAGCAGGCGGAGG
>CAYSNS010000253.1:0-2549 GCA_964432395.1 uncultured Aquifex sp.
CGGGACAATCTCGCTTTGACTTTATGTGGGAGATACTGGGTGAGGGTGCCCTGGGGATAATAGTCCTCGTGGACAGCACGGACCCCAGAACCTTTCACGAAGCAAGAAGGATAATAAACTTCTTCCAGTCTCGCTTTCCTGTTCCAATAGTTGTAGGAGCAAACAAGCAGGATATGCCCAATGCGTGGTCCGCAGAAGACGTAAAGGCGGCACTTGATATATCTGAAGATGAAGGCATTCCGGTTATAGGGCTATCCGCTAAGAACAAAGAGGATGTCAAAAAGACGCTACTTATGTTGCTGGAGATTATAAGGTATAACCTCCAGGGCGGTTAGCTTATAATAACCTTCTATGTTCACTCCCGAGGAGAAAAAAACCCTTGCGGGTATAACCTTTGCTGTAGTAGCCCGCATGCTGGGTCTTTTCCTGCTTCTTCCCGTGCTGGCGCCGTATGTGAAGAACCTTGAGGGTAGCACCCCCGTTCTTACAGGTTTAGCTGTCGGGATATACGGCCTGACACAGGCCATATTGCAGATTCCGTTCGGTTACCTGTCCGATAGGTTCGGGAGGAAACCTGTAATAACTGCGGGTTTCTTGGCTTACGTAGGCGGGAGTTTGCTCGGTGCTACAGCTTCCAATATATGGTGGATGATAGGTGCCCGCCTGATTCAGGGGTCGGGAGCTATATCTTCCGCAGCGGTGTCTTTAGCTGCGGACCTCATTCGCGAAGAGGTAAGAACGAGAGCCTTTGCTCATATAGGTGCTTCCGTGGGGCTGGTGTTTGCCTTCAGTATAACTGTAGCACCCGTAATCGCCGGCAAGTTTGGAGTTCCCTTTATCTTCTATCTGACCGCGTTCCTGTCCTTTGTCGCTATGCTTTATATTGTCCTGTTTATAAAAGAGCCCAAGAATCACCACAAGGAAATAGAACCGTCGCTCAAGAACATAGGTATGGTTGTGAAAGACAGAGGTATTGTGCTACTGAACTTCTCGGTTGGGATTCTTCATGCATTCCTTGTGTCCATATTCACCGTCATACCTATAGAGCTTATAGATAAATACAACATCCCCAAGCCGGAGCACTGGAAGATTTACCTGCCTATAATTCTGCTGTCCGTCGCTCTTATGGTGCCTTCTACGATACTTGCGGAGAAGAAAGGAAAAATCAGGGAGGTATTTCTCCTGGGAATAGTCCTAATATCCTTGGGATTCGTCTCCCATATGGTCTTTCAAGGACTCTGGGGGGTTATCGCACTCCTTCTTCTTTACTTTGTAGGTTTTCATTTTCTTGAACCCATTATGCCTTCCCTGCTGACTAAGCTCTCTCATAAAGATACAAGAGGTATATCGGTAGGTGTTTACAACACGACCCAGTTCGTGGGAGCATTCGTAGGAGGTGCGCTCGGTGGGCTGTTCCTCAAACTGGGAGTAGCCTATATGCTGGCATCTAACTTTATCCTCTCCCTCCTATGGCTCTTGAGTGCCTATGTCTTCCTACCGGGTGCGGTCAGAAAGGGAGAAGTCTAATTTCTCCGAGCAAGCTTGGCAGAAGAACCTACCTTTGTTATCTATGTCCTTAAGGGAGCGAGAAGGCTTCATAACACACTTTGTGTTCTCACAGTCAGCAAGTCCAAAGGAACGTCCCAGCTGGTAGTTTACCTCCTTTGCGACCCTATCGAGCGTTATCATCTCATTGGGATGCTTGAGTCTATACACGTTGACTATCACAGCAATGCTCTCAGACAGTGCCTTTCCGAAAACGAAATCAAGCCCCTCGTCGCACAGGTCAAAACCTGCAAGAGCCACCACCCTTACCATATCGGGGAAGCTCACACCCGACAGGTATTCCAGCAGAACATTTACATCATGCTGTTTCCTTGCAGGGTCGTAGCCTAACCTGGGAGGTAGAGCTACCGAGGATACTCTCACCTGCGTCTGGAACACTTCCTTTATATTACGTGCACTTGCAAGAAGCAGTCTGCTCTCAACATCTCCGAAAGAAGAGACATAAATAAGCCCCATAAAAGAGATTTTACTTCCTGATGTAGCGCACCAGAAGGAGCATTATGGCAGTAGTTATGGACGCGTCCGCAAGGTTGAAAGCGGGCCAATAGAAGTCTCCCACATGAAGGTGTATAAAATCGCGCACCTCTTTCAGAAGTAGGCGGTCGTATAGGTTCCCGAGAGCACCTCCTGCTATCATACCCATAAGAATCTGCGTTTTAGTTTCTTTGTTCTTACTTGCGTAGATATATGTCACTATCAGGGCAAGCACAGGCGTTATAAGAAGTAGCGGGACCCTGATTATGTCTGGAGACTGGGCAAACATACCGAACGCTGCACCCTTGTTGTGTATAAGAAAGAGCTTAACGAAAGGCAGAAGGTCGTAAGGCTTTTGTGCAAGAAACTCTTGGGCAAGCTCTTTTGTAACCAGGTCAAGTATTAGAACCGCTAAGGCTGTGTAAAGATAAGTCAAAGCACTACCTCTAAGGCGTTTGTCCAGATGTTTCTAAGCTCCTCTATGCTTTCCTTTACAAGGAGTTCGCCGT
>CAYSNS010000254.1:0-2543 GCA_964432395.1 uncultured Aquifex sp.
GGTTCTCTTAGGGGGATTTTACGCCTTCATGTCCCTGGGATTTTCTCTCATATGGGGAGTTATGAACATAATAAACTTAGCCTACGGAAGCTTTATAGTTCTTGGAGCCTATCTGTCCTATATACTGTTCACACGCTTGGGCGTTGACCCGCTGCTTTCCATGCCCGTGGGCATAGTAGCTGGATTTCTGACGGGAGCTATCCTGCAAAGATTTCTTATAGACAAGGCTATGAAGATGGAGCCTTTCATGGTTCTGATTCTTACCCTCGGTCTGGACATATTCCTTGCGCACTCGCTGAATCTCCTGTTCAAAGCGGACATAAGGTCCATAGACACGCCCTATGCGGAGGGAAGCATCCTTGTGGGAGAGCTCATCCTGTCGCAGGTAAAGCTCATAGTGTTTGTGACCGCACTGCTCCTTAGCTTCCTACTCTACCTGTTCCTCAAGTTCTCGTGGACAGGGAGGGCTATAAGAGCTGTAGCCTTAGACAGGGAGGGAGCTACCCTTGTGGGGATAAACCCTTCCCGCATATTTCTCATAGCTTCGGGAATAGGGACAGCTATAGCCTTCAGCTCGGGGCATCTGTATGGCTTACTGCAGGGGTTTACTCCCTTTGACGGAGCCTTCCTGACGGTAAAGGCTTTCCTCGTAAGTGTGCTCGGCGGACTGGGCAGGGTTGAAAGCGCCCTGGTAGGAGGGCTGGTCTTGGGTTTTGTGGAGATATTTGTAGGGTTCTATGCGGGAGAAAACTGGAGGCTGTTCGCTTCTTTGGTGCTCCTCATTTTAATTCTCCTGCTCAGACCGAGGGGTATTATGGGTGGAAAATACTATGGGCAGGCTTGAAAAGTTCTCTTTGGGCTTCCTTGCACTACTCGCAGTGGTGCCCTTCCTTCTTGAAGCCTTCGGTCAGAGTCTCCCTGCGGGATATATCTTGCGAATACTTAGCTCCGCTCTAATGCTCTCTTCCCTCGCCCTTGCTCAAAATATCCTCCTCGGATACACAGGCTATCCCGCCTTCGGAGCTATTGCCTTTTTCGGAGTGGGTGGCTACGCAAGTGCCATACTGGCCAAAAGTCTGGGGCTTCCCATGCTTATAGCTATGTTGGGTGGCGGGGTCGTTGCGTGTCTGTTTGCAGTGCTCCTGTCACCGATAGTTATGAGGTTAAAAAGTCACTACTTTGCCATAGCGACCCTGGCCTTGCAGTTAGCGCTGGGAGAAGCGGTAGCCAATCTGGAGTTCACAGGCGGGGCGGACGGGATAAACCTGCCAATATATCGGGGCTTCCTGCAGGACTACGTATTCTATCTGCTCTTCCTTTTTCTAACCGCTCTGTGCTTTGGGGTAAACCTCTTTATAGACAGGTCCCTACTGGGTTACGCCTTGAAGGCTATAAGGGAGGACGAAGTCGCAGCGGAGAGCATGGGTGTGAATACGGTTATCTTTAAGAGCTACTCCTTTGCAATAATGGCGTTCCTCACAGGCTTGTGCGGTGCTGTATATGCCTACTGGATAACCTACATAGACTCCCCCTCCATGTTCGACCCCCTAATATCGGTAAAGATGTTCGTCGCCCTCCTGCTGGGAGGCATAGGCACAACTACCGGCCCACTTTTGGGAGGCTTTCTATTTGAGCTGGTTTCTGAGCTCGTGTGGAGCAAGTTCACCTTAATACACGGCTTGGTTCTGGGCTTGATTATAACCCTCTCTATACTGCTCTTTCCCAAGGGCCTTGTAGGTGTAAGGAGATGAGCTTGCTGGAGGTAAAGGAAATCTATAAGAGCTTTGGCGGTAACGAGGTTCTCAAAGGGGTAAGTTTTCGTGTGCACGAAGGAGAGGTTCTGGGCATAGTAGGGCCAAACGGCTCTGGGAAAACGACACTGCTGAACATAGTTCACGGACTGATAAGGCAGGACAGGGGAAAGGTCCTGTTTATGGGCAGAGATATTAGCAGGCTAAGAGCAAGCAAAAGAGCCAGAGCGGGGATAGGGAGGACCTTTCAGGTAACGAGACTCTTTAGCAACCTGAGTGTCCTTGAGAACGTCCTTATTCCTCTACACTATGGTTCCGACCTGCCTGCGGAGCGGAAAGTTGCTGAGTCAATTATAGATATGGTGGGCTTGGCCCACAAGATAGACCAGCCCGCAGGCTCCCTTTCCTTGGCTCAGAGAAAGAGGCTTGAGCTGGCAAGAGCACTGGCGCTGAATCCGAAGCTACTTCTGCTTGATGAGGTTTTTGCGGGCCTGAATCCCGCGTCGGTGAAGGAAATCGTAGAGCTTCTAATCAGGCTACGGGATGAGAAGGGGTTAACGCTGATACTGGTAGAGCATGTTCTCAAAGCTCTTTTTCAGCTCGCGGGCAGGGTTATAGTTCTGAGTGAAGGCAGGCTCATATTTGAGGGTGAGCCCGAGGATATGGTCAAGAGCCCGGAGGTAATCAAGGCTTACTTAGGCGAGAGGTATGCGAGATATGAAAATCCTTGAGGTTTCAAACCTTAGCATGGGTTACGGGGATGTAGAGGTTCTTAGGTCAATAAACCTGCAC
>CAYSNS010000255.1:0-2503 GCA_964432395.1 uncultured Aquifex sp.
ATCAGAGTTCAGACAGGAGCTTCTTTAGTGAAGACCTTACATACTCCAGCGTGGTCTCAAGTTCCTTTATCCTGTTTTCAATTTCTTCAAGCTCTTTCACATCCGGAGTATGACCCAGACTCCCTTCACCAAGCTTTCCCATGTATATTGACCTGACCCTATCCCCTTCACGGACAGTCTTATACACGTAAGGTCCATGACCTTCCCCAGAAGCACATACCCTGCAGTTCTTCTTGCCACACTTAACATACCGCACGAAGTATCCTTTCTTCATGGAAGATGAACGCACGGACCGGAGCTCCCTCAGTTCCCTTTCCATCTTCTTGACCCTTTCAACAAGTTCCCTTATCTCTTTCACCTTTCTTCTCCGGAAACTATTGTACTTATAAACAAAAGCACCGGCGATACCCGGATAGCAGGCGTATATCTTACACTACAAGCGAAGTAGTGTAAGGTAAGCCATGCAATGGTCCCCCAATTGCAAATCTATGGAAACTTTCTTTTTTGTGTTCTTCTATCCGATCCTTTATGGCACACACGGATTTCCTATATGTGTGATATTTATATACTTGTTTTTATCTTTTTATAATTTTATCTATATTTTCAACAACCTGGCTTTACTGCGGTTCAAGGACTTGACGAATATAAAGACGAGAAAAGGGGTGTTCCAGAGAACCTAAAAACGAGAAAAGGGGTGTGAAAAACGAGAAAAGGGGTGTCAAAGACGAGAAAAGGGGTGCGAAAAACGAGAAAAGGGGTGTGAAAAACGAGAAAAGGGGTGTTAGTTTCGGGGCGGCTTTTCTGATGGCGAGATGTTATAATTTTTCTCGTTTTTGGACGGGGAGGGTGATATGTCAGGTATTCTCAGGTACGAGCCGGACAGGACCGGAAAGAGGAAGGTAACTAAGTCCAACAAACTGGTTGAGGCAAGGTACAAGCTTACTCTGAATGAGCAAAGGCTTATCCTCACTTACATATCCATGCTAACTCCGGACGGTGAGGAGTTTCCCACAGTTAGGATAAAAGTCAGGGATCTTATAGATGTCCTTGAGCTTGATACCCAGAAGTATTACCATGAACTCAAGGGCATACTCAAGAAGCTGCGTTCACGCGTGCTTGAAATACCAATGAAGGACGGCTACGTAGTTACTGGATGGATAGATATGGCCCGTTATTACGAGAAAAAGGGTGAAGTTGAAATAAGGCTTTCAAAGGAGCTGAAGCCTTATCTCCTTAAGCTCAAAGAGGCCTTCACGACCTACGCGCTCAGGAATGTTCTCAGGCTGAGAAGCTCTTACTCAATAAGGTTTTACGAACTGCTCAAGCAGTATGAGAAGATAGGGAGAAGGAGGCTCGAGGTTGAGGAGCTCAGGGGGATCCTTAAGATAGAGCCCGGTGAGTACAGCAGGTATAATGACTTCAAGAGGTTTGTTATACTGCCTGCAAAAAAGGAACTCGAGGAAAAGACGGACATAAGCTTTGAGTTTGAGGAGATAAAGAAGGGGAGGAAAGTAGTTGCACTTGAATTCATCATAAAGGTCAAGGGAAGGAACAGAAAGGGGGTGGACTTTGAAAAAAGGTACAGGGAGCTGAAGGAAGATTTTGCCCCTCTCTTGGAAGGAGTGAGTTTCAGGAGGCTGACCGAGGGGCAGGTTCTTTTTTTTCTTCTGAACTCTCAGCTGCCGCCGGAGAAGACACTTGAGGCACTCCTTGAAGATGATAGGAACACGGATCTCAGGAACCCGGTGGGCACGCTTATGGTGACTATCCCTCTCAAGAACCCGAGAGAAGACACATGGCTTCTGAAGTATTCAGGGAGCGGCTGTGACCCTGACTGGTGGAAAGAGGAGTTTGAAAGAAAACTCTCAATTGTGAAGAGATATATGGATGTAAATGTGAAGCCTCCCGGCAGTGAGGAGGAGGCTGCCGCAGTCCTGAAGGACCTTCAGGTACGTCTTGCAAAGCGTTTCTGGAGGGAGCTTTCTCCGGAAAAAAAGAGGTTAATAAATAGGTCCCTGGAGGGAGTGAGCGACAGGAACATGAAGACGGAGATAAAGTCAGCCCTCGTCCTGAAAGAGGCGGGTATAGAGTCCCTTTCCCTTTACTCCTGAAAGCTGTTTTTTTCTTTAGATCTCTTCTTCCTTTTGCCTTTCCCGTTGAGCCTGACAACTATCTTCCTGCAGTTGCTGCAGAGCTCTAGGTTCTCGATTTCCTGTATGCTTACCTTCTTTTCCTCAATGTCCTTCCAGTTGAAGGAAGTGTAGCCGCAGGCGGGTCTCCCGTCTTCTCTCAGTATGTGCCACTTGTGCCCGTAGAGTCCTTTCCCAAGGAGTAGCTTCTTCACAGCTCTGTTTATTTTACCTCTGCGTGTCCAAAGAGCTCCTTTATGAGTTTTCTTTCAATTGGAGTGAGCCCATCCGGGAGCCTGCGGGCTCTTCTTAGCTCTTCAATGGGAAGGAGCATGATTCCTCTTCCGCGGAGGACCTCTATATGGGGAAAGGGT
>CAYSNS010000256.1:0-2501 GCA_964432395.1 uncultured Aquifex sp.
GTGGGAAGTTTTCAGCTCCGCACTGCACATGCAGGGCTTCGGAGTTGTGGAGGAAGGCGGTGTAGCTAAGATAATGCCCGTGAACGAGGCCATAGCTATAGCTCCCCTTAAAGGGAGAGCCTACAAGGGAGAGATTTCTGTCCTTGTATTTAATCTTAAGAACACCGACGCTCAATCCACCATGAACTCCTTAAGGCCCTTTCTTTCTCCCTTTGCGAGGGTGTCCGTTCACATGCCCTCTAACTCCCTGATAGTTGCGGATGTAGGAGAGAACATAGAGAAGGCAAAGGCTATTCTCTCCCGTCTTGATAGGGAAGAGTCCGCAGAGGAAGTCAGGGTATATAAGCTAAAGTATCTGTCCGCACAGGATGCTATGAGGCTCATATCGCCTCTTAATACAGCCTTCACTAAAAGGTTCGGCTCTCCGATGATAATAGCCTCTTCTCAGGAAGCGAACGCCCTTGTGGTATTTACCACCAGGGATGGGCAAGAAATTGTAAAGAGTATACTCTCTCAGGTGGACTCCGAAACCGCCCTGTCCGAACGCAGGACCTTCTATATAGTGCCCCTTAACTTCATATCCGCGGAGGAGCTTTCCGAGACATTGCAGAGCCTTCTCGGTGGAAGCGGTAGGAGGACCCGCTTGCCTTCAAGGCCCAAACCACAGCCAGCCTATGCTCCTCCCGTTCCAAAACAACCTGTCAAGGGACCTGCTCCCGCCGGGAAAAAGCCTCCCCAGCCTAAGAGTAAGCCCTCCCAGAGTATAGGATTCGTGACGCTTGGTGAGGGTATCAAGATAGGTTTTGACAAGGGCACCAACTCGGTAATCATCTACGCTACCAGGAGTGAGTATGAAGGCATAAAGAGGCTCATATCGAGGCTCGATGTGAGAAGGAAGCAGGTTCTCATCGCTGCGACCGTTGTTGAGGCTTCCACCAAGAGCCTGCTGGATATCGGTGTCAGATGGCAGGTTCTGGGCAAGAGAGGAGGGGCATCCTTCAGAGGTAGCTCCCTAACCGACATATACAGCTCCTTCATATCGGGAAACTTCCTGATGGGTGTGTTCTCCGACGTGGGTAGGACCATAAACATAGGAGGAACCGACTTCTTCTTTCCTGACCTCGTTCTTCTTTTCTCTCTCCTGGAGAGCGGTTCCGGCTTTAATATAATCTCCAACCCCAAAGTTTTGACCTTGGACAACCAACCTGCGGTTATAAAGGTGGGACAGGTGGTTCCCTATGCGGAGGGGGTCAAGTTCGATATAAATGGACAACCTATAATCACATACGACTACAAAGAGGTAGGTCTTGAGCTTGATGTCACTCCGAGGATATCGGGAAACAACCTAAGACTTACCATAAGCCTGAACCTGGAAGAGATAATAGACTTTGTAACCAACCAGATAGGAGCGACGAGCTACACTGTGCCCGTGACCTCAAACAGGGAGGTAACTTCCGATGTGGTGGTTGAAAACGGACAGACGATAATACTGGGCGGACTTGTGAGCACGAAAACGCTTAAGTCTATGGAGGGTGTTCCCGGACTCTGGAAGGTGCCGTTGATGGGAAGGCTCTTCAGGAGGGATGTAAGACAGGAAGACAAAACCACTCTGTTCATATTTATAACACCGTATATTGTTTCCTCCCCCGAGGAGCTTTCCAAGATAACTGAAGAGCACAAGAGAATAGCGGATGAGATTAAGAAGCTCGTAGAGGATAAGAAGAAAGAGCAAGAGGAACAGCAAGAGGATGAAGAGGACTTTTATTAATGGAGCTCTTCTCCTGTGTATCTTTCTTTTGATAGCGGGGATATCCGCTTTGCAGTCACTCCCCAAGGCGGTTATCATAGACAGGTTCCTATCCCGTGCGGGCCTGCACCTGCTGGCTCAGGACGTTGAGGAAACTCTCTTCCGGGTCAGCTTTAAGAAAGCTCAGCTCTTTAGAGGAAACTCTCAGGTTTTGCACCTTGACAAGCTCTCTATCTTACCTCACTTCGTAGGGCTCAAGGTTATGGGGAGGTGCGGAAAGGGTTATCTCTTGGGGACATATAACCTGCGGGGCGGAGGGGAGATAGAGTTTAAGGGGTTCAGCTGTCTGGCATATGCGGGGAAAGTAGAAGGCAAGGTTTCCTTGAAAGAGGGTATAAGAGGACGTATCGTAGCTACGGATGTAAAGCTTGAACAAGCTCTTTTGGAACGCCTCCAGCTCAACTTCAAGGGTAAAAACTTTGATGGTGAGATAAGAGCTATGGGAGTGAGCTTTAAGGGCGGAGGCAATATCAGGTTAAGGAAGGAAAATCTTTTAGACTCTGAGGTGAGCGCTTCCTTCAGAAGCGATTTGGGAACTATCGTAGTGATGGGAAAGTTGAGAAGTTTAAGTGTTCAACTCCGCGGAAGGTAATATATTAATTGTCTCAGCATGTGTGGTATAGCAGGGGTCTTCAACAGCCCGCACGCTTCCGAATACGCTTTTATACAGATTTACTCTCTCCAACACAGAGGA